>CAMJHX010000115.1 GCA_946405655.1 uncultured Clostridia bacterium | reverse complement strand
ACGCTTGATTTGTTGTTTCATCGTTTGAAACTGCTGAAAAATGGCGAGCTGCTGTATGAAATGCGGCAAACAAACCTGTTTCTTCAGATCCTGGCCGCAATCCCGATTCTCGGATTGGCGGTATTCGTTCCCTTTCAATTGTTTTTCAATGGGAAGAAAATCGGCAGATCCCGTCGACTGTCGGCTTCTGCCGGTTATGAGATCGCTTTTGACGACGACCGCTATGAGATTCACCTGCACAATGACAACCGGTGCTCCGTCATGAAAAACGGAAACCAGATCAGCCTGATCACAAAGAATGAAGAAGTGTGGTTTGAGGAGAACGAGTATGAGGTTTTGCTTCCCGACAACTGCGGAGAAGCCGAGCAAAGCCGGATCTTTCTCCTCGGCATGTTTATCGACGTGACGTTCTTTGCCAATCACAGGCAGTGGGCGGCGCATAAGAAGGAGAAAAACATCGTGTTTTACGACGCCTTCCCGGAGCGGGTGGAATGGACGCCGGATGAGATTGGAGGATCGCATGAGCGACTGGATTGAGATTCTGGACGAGCGGGCATTGGAGGCGTTCGCGGCGCTGACAGGGCATTTTCACGACGGCTGCATCAAGGAGCTGCGATACGTCAGCGGCGCATATGTCGCTGCGAATCTGGGGATGGTTCCGCTGAATGACCGGCGGGTGCTCCGGATGCTCGTGCAGTGCCAGTCGCGGGAGCACCCCGTGATCGAGCTGGAGTTTGCAGGGCTGAAAACGCTGACGCTCTCCCCCGTCGGCACGGATTACACCTGCGAGATTTCCGAGGCGGTCATGCGCATGGAGGACGGACAGATCTATTGGAGCGACGGCGGCGACACGACGGTCTGCGCGGAAACGCTGCGGTGGCGGCTGCTCGGAGAGGACTGCCTGGGCGACAGAGAATTATATGGCTGAAAACGGCGAATCGGCAGAATTGTGTTTCTGCGGATTCGCCGTTTTTCTTGTTCAAAATCCGCGATCGGAGCGCCGGGAGGGGCAAGCCCCTCCCCTACACATTCTGTTTCGGCGCGGGAAAAAATTGATGGTGCAGCTTGATATTTTCTTGTTTTTGTGATGGTAAAATCATGCATTATGTGTTATAATGCCTCGAAAAATCCAGCGAAGGAGGTGGAGCGATGCGCAATCGGAAATGGAGCGACAGCATCATCATTCAGGTCGCGGCGCTGTTTTTGGCGGGGATCCTGATCACGGGCATGATGACCTATTTTACGGAGCAGTCGCTCTCCAGCCAGTATGTGCTGGAGCAGACGGAGCAGGACGCGTCCGAGGTGGCCGACGAGGTGATGCGCTCCGTGAAGGAATACCCCTCCTGGGAATGGCTGATCCGCTACTGGTACACCCACGCGGACACGATGGACATCAACTATGACGAGCTGTTCACCGCCGAGAGCGTGACGGCGGAAAAAAGCCGCGTGCTGATTGAGCATCAGCCGGAGATCTCGCTGGTATACGCGACGACCGAGGAGGTCACAGCCCTGCCGGAGGCGGATCAGAAGCTCTACGCCGAGATCGCCTATTCCTGGCTGATCACGCGGCTGGATCAGATCAAGCAGGCGTATCACATCGATTATCTGTTCTGCGTCGTGACGCAGGAGCCTTATGATGAGCAGTTCTTCCTCTTCAGCGGGGCGGACTCCGGCGCGGTGCGCGGCACGAACTATGAGGAGGTATATCCGATCGGCCACGTCGTGACCGTCGGGAAAAGCCAGCAGATTGCCATGCAGCGCGCAATGGAAAACGCAAGCCACATGGCGGACGCGGGCAGCTACATGGACTATTACTCCCTGTTCTACGAATTTGACGGCCACGCCGCGCTGCTCGGCATGACCTACAATCTCTCGGACATGCAGAAGAGCATGCGCGCGATGACGGCGAAGGACACGCTTTACGCAATCCTGAACCAGATTGCGCTCTCGCTCATCTGCCTTACGCTGCTTTACTTCGTGCTGCTGCGCCCGCTGAAGGACGTGCAGAAGAACATTCGCCTTTACCACAGCGAGAAGGACAGCAGCGCCGTCGTGCGCAATCTGGAGCGGGTACGGCCGCGCAATGAGATCGGGCAGCTCTCCGAGGACGTGTCCGCACTCGCGACGGAGATGGACGACTACATGAACCGGATCGAGCGCATCAGCGCCGAGCGCGAGCGCGTCAAAACCGAGCTGCACACGGCCACGCAGATTCAGGCGGCAATGCTGCCGTGCATCTTCCCGCCCTTCCCGGAGCGCACGGAGTTCGACATCTACGCCAGCATGGACCCGGCGCGCGAGGTCGGCGGCGATTTCTACGATTTCTTCCTGATCGACGACGATCACCTCTGCCTCGTGATGGCGGACGTATCCGGCAAGGGCGTGCCGGCGGCGCTGTTCATGATGGCGTCGAAGATCATCCTCGCGAACAACGCCAAGATGGGCAAGGGCCCGGCGCAGATTCTCACGGACACGAACCGTGCCATCTGCCAGAACAACCGCGAGGAGATGTTCGTGACGGTCTGGCTCGGCATTCTGGAGATCTCGACCGGCAGGCTGACGGCGGCGAACGCCGGGCACGAATACCCCGTGCTGATGCAGCCGGACGGCGCGTTCGAGCTGATTCACGACAGGCACGGCTTTGTCATCGGCGGCATGGACGGCATGAAGTACCAGGAATATGCGCTGACGCTCCGGCCCGGCTCGAAGCTCTTTGTCTACACCGACGGCGTGCCGGAGGCGACAAACGCGGAGAAAGCGCTCTTCGGCACGGAGCGGATGCTCGCCGCGCTCAACGCAGACAGGGCCGCGTCTCCCGAGGCGACGCTCAAGAATGTTCGCCGCGCGGTGGACGCTTTCGTACAGGACGCGGAGCAGTTCGACGATCTGACGATGCTCTGCGTGGAGTACAAGGGGCAATAAATGATGAAAAATGGACTGCTGCAAAATGCAGCAGTCTCTTTTTATTTTCTGTGCGCAGTAAAAGAGTATGTCATCCTGAGCGAAACGAAGTGAAGTCGAAGGATCTTGGCAAAGCAGTTAGATTGACGCTGATCGTTCTGGATTGCTTCCATGCCAAGATCCTTCGACTCCGCGCTGTCGCGCTCCGCTCAGGATGACATGGTTTTGGCTGCGTATCAAGAAAGCGGAATGCGGAGTTTGTTCTGCAACAAGCCCTTTTCATTCGGGCCGCCGAGGGCGTCGGCCCCTGCGAAGCAGGAGAAGTCATCATGAGCTTTAAGTAAGATACTGCTTACTTGAATCGATCGTTTTTGTGGGTTACAATAAGGAAAAACACAAAGGAGAACTCGATGATGAAAAAGATCGTTGCCGTAAACGCGAGCCCGCGCAAGGGCTGGAACACGGACACGCTGGTTTCCGAGGCCGCGCGCGGCGCGGAATCCGTCGGCGCGGCGGTGGAGAAATTCGACCTCTACCGGCTGGAGAAATACACCGGGTGCATCTCCTGCTTCGGCTGCAAGCGGGAGAAGTTCAAGGGTCACTGCATCTGCCGCGACGGGCTGACCCCGGTGCTGGACGCGATCCGCTCTGCCGACGGGCTGATCCTCGGCTCGCCGAACTATCTGGGCGAGATGAACGCGGCGTTCCGCGCGCTGTATGAGAGGCTGATTTTCCAGAACCTCACCTACAACGCCGAGCACGATACCTGCAATCAGAACCCGATCCCGGTGCTGCTGGTGCTGACAAGCAACGCGCCGGAGGGGTATTACAAAGACCTGACGCAGAACTATCAGGAAACGCTCAGCCGATTCGTCGGCCCGACGGAGGTTCTGACCTGCGGCGACACGCTGCAGCTGAAGGACTACAGCAAGCTCGACTGGGAGTGGAGCATCTTCGACCCGGCCGCAAAGCAGCAGCGGCACGAGACCGTGTTCCCGCAGGAATGCCGGAAGGCGTTCGAGCTGGGCGCGGCACTGGCAAAGTGAAGCATACTAACATATAAGGAGGAAGTACAATGGAAATCAAAGCGGTCAAATTCAGAAAGGACGGGTTTTACGGTCAGCCCTTCGCCTTCGGCGGCGAGGAGGGTCCGGCGGCGTTTGATCCGAACGTTCGCTATCGCGGCAGCCTGCAGAACTATCTGATCGACACCGGGGACGAGGTGATCCTCGTGGACACCGGTCTCCCTGCCGGTACGCCGGAGGAGAAGCCGGACGAGAAGAGCCCTGCCTACACCGGCAAGGACATCTGCAGCTACATGGAGGCCTTCGCCGCCCTCGGCTACCAGCCCGAGCAGGTGACGAAGATCCTGCTGACGCACAAGCACGCCGACCATTCCGGCGAGCTGCGTTCCTTCCCGAACGCGAAGATCTATGTGAACGCGGATGAGATCGGCGCGGCGGAGCTGCAGGGGCTGGAGAACCTCGTGCCGGTTCAGTTCACGGACGGGGCCTACTACAACTTCCCCGCCTGCCAGAAGATCTGCGACGGCGTGACCTTCATCAAGGCCAAGGGCCACACGAACGGCAACAGCATCATCGTGGTCGAGCTGGACGGGCTGTTCTACATGCTCCACGGCGACATCACCTATGTGGACGAGGCGCTCTACCAGAACAAGCTCTCCGTCGTGTATGACGATGCGGCGGCCGCCCGCGAGACGCTCGACCGCGTGCGCGAGTTCGTCCGCAGCCAGCCGACCGTCTACTGCGGCACGCACACGCCGCAGGGCTACGAGAATCTCGAGGCAAAGCGCGTGATGGATCTCGACCACCCGGTGGAGACGATCTTTGAGGAGTACGACTTCTCGAATCAGGAGGCGTCGGGCAAGTACGTCTGCTCGATCTGCGGCTATGTTTACGACCCCGAAGAACACGAGGGCGTCGCCTTCGAGGATCTGCCGGAGGACTGGAAATGCCCGCGCTGCAAGCAGCCGAAGGAGAAGTTCAA
>CAMJHX010000114.1 GCA_946405655.1 uncultured Clostridia bacterium | reverse complement strand
AGATGCGGGAGATCACATCGTTGCCCGCGGCGTTCACGAGCAGGGTGTGGAACTGGTATTCCATGTCCATCACGGGCATGAAGCTGTCCGAAATCGTCTCGCCCGTGGCGAGGTGATAGAGCCGCTGGAGCTCATAGGCCATGTCATAGAGCTGCTTGAGCTGTGCGTCCGTGAGCTTGAGGGCCGCCTCCCCCGCGGCATACGGCTCGATCATGCGCGAGAGGTCGCTCAGATCGCGGTACTCCTTCTCGGAGAACTCCTTGACGTAGAAATGCCGGTCGGTCTGATAGAGATAGCCCTTGTGATGCAGCTTTTCGAGCGCGGCGCGCACGGGCGAACGGCTGACGCCGAAGCCCTCGGCGAGCGCGCTCTCCACAAGGCGCGTGCCCGGCGCGATGCGGAAGGAGATGATGTCCTGCATGATGAGGTCGCTGATCAGATCGTGCAGCGCCGCAAAGGGGTTTTGTTCCTTGAGGATTTTGAGTTGTTCCTGATTCATGAGGTCTCACCTTCGTTTTTGTTACATGAGGCGAATTTTGTGTGGTTCTATTATACCGAAGATCGGATCGGATAATAAGTGCAGAGCGGATTAAACCGTGCTTTTTAACGGCGATACTGGAACAAATCGCAGCGGATCATGCCGTTATAGAGTTTTCGTTTCTTGTCCGCCTTGGCGCCGAATGCGGTCTCGAACTCCGGATGGGAGCAGATGAGATAGAGGCTCCAGTGCTCTGCGGCGGCATAGGCTCTGCCGAAGGCGGCATAGAGCGCCTCCGCCTCCTTTTTCTCGAGCATGCGCTCGCCGTAGGGCGGGTTCGTGACGATGACGCCGCGCTCGGTTTTGCGCTCGAACGCCGTCGCGTCCGCGACGGAGAACTCGATCAGCTCCGCGACGCCGGCGCGCTGCGCGTTCTGCCGCGCCATGTCGACTGCCTTCGGGTCGATATCAGAGGCGAAGATGCGGTAATCTCCGTTGAATTCCCGGCTGCGGGCGTTCTCGCGCTCGGCGGCCCAGATCTCGCCCGGGAGGACGCCCCACTGCTCGGCAGAGAAGGCGCGGTTCAGACCGGGCGCGCGGTTTTTCGCCGCGAGCGCAGCCTCGATCGCGATCGTGCCGCTGCCGCAGAAGGGATCGCAGAAGTCCCCCCTGCCCCGGTAGCCCGCAACGTCCACGCAGGCGGCGGCGAGGGTTTCGCGCAGGGGCGCGGCAACGTGCGCCGGGCGGTAGCCGCGCTTGTGCAGGCCGGTGCCGGTCGTATCGAGATACAAAACCGCCTCGTCCTGCATGATGGAAAACTGGATCTGATACTTCTCGCCGTCCTCCGGCAGCCAGTTCAGCCGATAGCGCTGGCCGAGGCGCGTGACGACCGCCTTCTTGATGATCTTCTGGCAGTCCGGGACGGAGTGGAGCGCGCTGTTTAAGCTGTAGCCCTTGACGGGAAAGGCGCCGTTTTTCGGGATGAAGCGCTCCCATGGGAGGGCTCTCGTGCCCTCAAAGAGGTCGTCGAAGGTTTTTGCCTCGAAGCGGCCGAGCTCGATGAGCACGCGCTCGGCGAAGCGGGAGCGGAGGTTCACGCGGGCGACGGCGCTCTCATCGCCGGAAAAGCGGACGCGGCCGTTCTCCGGGCGGACGTTCTCGACGCCCATATGACGCAGCTCATTGCCGACCGGGCCCTCGAGCCCGAAAAGGCAGGGCGCGCAGAGTTCAAGCTTCGGCATCGGGCGCGTTCTCCTCTTCTTCCACAATTTCCACCTCGAGATCCGTGACGTCCTCGCCGGTCTCGGGGTCCTGTTCGGTGATCTCCACCTCGATGCCCTCCTCGGACTCGGCGGAGGCCTCCGCCTCGACCTGCTTCACGGCATAGCCGCCCGCGAGGATGCGGATGAGCTCATAGAGCGCATAGAGCAGGCACAGTCCCGCCGCGACGGTAAGAGCGACAATAGCGCTGAACGGCAGTTTGCCGGCGGTATCAACCGAAACCATGTAGTCCGCGAGAGACGCCGCGGCGTCCTGCTCGGCGGAGATGAGGCCCGCCTGCTGCATCCACTCCTGATTATCGGCAAACCAGCTGTAGAGCTCGCCCGAGACGTCCTCCGGCAGCGCCTGCACCGTGCCGCGCACGACGATATACTTATCAATATACTGCGCGGTGCCGTTCAGGAGCTCCTGCGTGGCGTCGACGATCGCCTGCTCGGACTCCAGCCAGCGCTGCGGGAAGCGGAATGTGACGAGCTTTCCCTGCACCGGCACGACGGCATAGCGCTCGCGCACGGTGTCGCCGCGGTAGCCCTCGGCGAAGTTCTTGAGGATGAGGTTCACCTCGTGCTGCACGAAGTCTCCGATCTGCGCGCCGGCGGGGGCTTCCTCTTCCGCAGAGCCCTCCACGGCGAGCATGGAGGGGCTGTCCGCCGTCAGGCTCTTGGGCGTGCCGAGCATTTTAAAGACGCCGAAGCCGCTCACAGCGAGCAGCACCACAGTCGCCACAAGCGCGGCGATGAGACGAGTCCAGGCTTTTTTGACCCGGAGGGGATCGTTTACTTTCATGTAAGGTATGCTCCTTTCGAAATAGTTAGGAGTGAGGAGTTAGGAGTTAGGAGTTGACAGGTGGTTGCTGCGCAGGAACCGATTTGTCATCCTGAGCTTGTCGAAGGATCTTGGCAGCGCAGGAAAAGAGAACATCCCGCATCCGACTTACTGCTCTGCCAAAATTCTTCGACTTCGCACTCCGTGCTCCGCTCAGAATGACAGACTTGAAAAACTCCTAACTCCTCACTCCTAACTCCTAACTTGCTTCATTCATGATTGTTTACACGTTCTGCTCTGCTGCAGCTTCCATCATGGCATCGAGCAAAGCAACTGCAATTGCTGCTTCCATGACTGGAATGGCGCGCAGGGCGAGGCAGGGATCGTGGCGGCCGTGGACGCGCAGGGGCGTCTCCTCCATGGTCTGGAGGTTCACGGTGCGCTGCTCGGCGGCGATGCTCGGCGTGGGGCGCAGCGCCATGCGCACGACGAGGGGCATGCCGTTGGTGATGCCGCCGTTGATGCCGCCGGCGTTGTTCGTCTCGCAGACGATTTTGCCGTCCTGCAGGCGGAAGGGGTCGTTCGCCTCGGAGCCGCGCTTTTCGGCAAAGCCGAAGCCGAGCCCGAACTCCACGCCCTTGACGCCGGGGATGGCATAGAGGATGGAGGCGATGCGGCTCTCCATGCCGCCGAAGAGCAGACCGCCGACGCCGGCGGGAACGCCCTCGGCGCGGCACTCGAGCACGGAGCCGACGCTGTCGCCCGCGGCGCGGGCGTCGAGGATCTGGCGCTTCATCTCAAAGGTGAGATCGTTCCCCTTCGCGGCGCCGACCTGCACGGCGTTCGCCGCGATCGTGACGCCCCGGCGCTCGAGGATCTGGCGGCAGACGGCGCCGGCAAAGACCATGCACGCCGTGAGCCGGCCGCTGAAGGGTCCGCCGCCGCGCAGATCCATGCTGCCGCGGAACTTCACGGCCGCGGTATAGTCCGCGTGGCTGGGACGCGGCGTCTCGGGGTGATAGTCCGAGGAGTGCTGGTCGCTGTTCTGGAAGATCGCCGTGAGCGGCGAGCCGGTGGTTTTGTTGTGATAGAGTCCGGAGAGGATCAGCGGCTCGTCGGTCTCGCGGCGCGGCGTGGTGAGGTCTCCCCCGCCCGGCGCGCGGCGGCGCATCTGCACGCGCACCGCCTCGAGATCGATGCTCTCCCCCGCCGGCAGGCCGTCCACAACGACGCCGATGCCGGGCCCGTGGCTCTCGCCGAAAAAGGTCACGCGGATGAGTTGTCCGTAGGTGTTCATAGATTGGCTCCTTTAACTGGATGACACATAATATATTAGAATACATCAAAACCGGACGAAAGGCAACAAAAAAAGGGCTGCCGGTAAAAACCGACAGCCCTGACCCGCGATGCCGTGTGATCCCAAATATAACCTGCACGAAGAGCAGGTGGGTCGCCTCCCCGCTGGATCCTTGCTTCCAACGTCCAAAGACGGTACAAGCCGCTCCGGGAGGCCTGCAATCCTCAGCGGGAGTTTATCCGGCGTCCCTTATAAGAGATGTGGGTCTAAATGGGATCTAAGCAAGACTTGCTCCACGCACACCGCAGGACTCGGATCAGTCCTCTTCCTCCGACTCGAGGATCTGCATATAGGTCTCATAGACCAGATCCAGCTCGTCGTCATCATCGATGGAGGCGTAGACCTCCATGCCGTCCTCCTCCTCGATGCGGAGCAGAATGATGCCGTAATCCGGATCGGTCTCCTCCATATCAGCGGGAAGCGCGGCCATATATTCCTGATCGTTTACTTCAAAAGAACCGAGCACCTCCAGATCGAAGGTCTCGCCGTTTTCATCCTCGATGGTCAACAGGTCCATGCCGAGTTCCTCGTCCATAACGCTGTCTCCTTCCTGATCTTTGTGGTTCTATTCTAACGCATTCAAAGGCAGAAAGCAAGAGAATTCAGAAGAATTCAGAATTCACCCGCTGAAGTCCTCCAGCAGGAGAATCAGCTGCTCCCGGCTGCCGACGGTGAGGCCGCACTGGAGCAGACGCTGGTCGGCGCGGCGGAGGGAATCGGTGCGGATGGCGGTGATCTGCACGGGCTCGCGCGTCTCCTTCGGCGCGAACACGCTGACATAGCCCTGATAATCCCGGAGAACAAACTGCGCCGATAAGCCGTCATAGCTCACAGGCGCCGCCTCCGGACGATGAAAGCTGCGCGCGCACATGACCGCGCAGAGGATCGCGAGCGCGGCGAGCACGCCGACGGCGGACACCCTGAAACCCGGATTTCGCATGATGGATCACTCCTTCCGGCTTTTAGTTTGGGCAATTTCTGAAAATGCGATTCATATTTCCGGAAAAACGACAAAATCAGTTGTGCGCCGTTGACAAACTGTGGTATACTAACATGAGTATCCTGGCATTTTTACGCAAGGGAGGTGTCTGCACACCGATGGCATCCA
>CAMJHX010000113.1 GCA_946405655.1 uncultured Clostridia bacterium | reverse complement strand
ATCAAGGAGCGCGAGCATCTGGAGAAGATCTCCGATATCAAGGGCGTGCAGATGAAGATCGAATGGGGCAGCCAGATCCGCTCCTACGTCTTCATGCCGTACACGCTCGTGAAGGACACGCGCACCGGCTTTGAAAACGGCAACGTGCAGTCCGTCATGGACGGCAATCTGGACGGGTTTATCAATGCCTATTTGAGCATGATGTCTAATCAGAAATAATAACAAACGCACGGAGCCCAAGGCTCCGTGCATTTTTGGAGGAACAATGATGGATGATATGAGAGAAGTGCAGATCGGATCGAATCTGATCTATGAGGGCAAGATCCTGGACTTTTACTGCGACACGGTGCAGCTGCCGAACGGCCGCAGCGCGACGCGCGAGCTCGTGCGGCACAACGGCGCGGTGGCCGTCGTTCCCCTGCTGGACGACGGGCGCGTGATCGTGGAGGATCAGTACCGCTATCCGCACGACGGCGTGATCGTTGAGATCCCCGCCGGAAAGCTCGACGGGCCGGACGAGGACCCGGAGGCCGCCGCGCGGCGCGAGCTCAAGGAGGAGACGGGCTATACCTGCGACGAGCTCATCCCGATGGGCCCCTTCTACCCCACCGCAGCGTATTCGAGCGAGACGATCTGGCTCTATCTCGCGAAGGGTCTCAAGGCCGGAGCGCAGAAGCTGGACGACGGCGAATTTCTCACCGTGCGCGCGATGCCGCTCGAGGAGCTGGTGCGGGACATTCTGGCGGGCAAGGTGCCGGACGGAAAGACCCAGGCCGCGATCATGCGGGTTTGGGCGATGGAAAAGGGGATTTAACAAACAGCGACAGGCGGCTCGATGAGCCGCCTTTTTCGTGCGCAGGTTTGGTGAGATCACGGGCCGCCGGGGGCGTCGGCCCCTACGATGGGTACGTCGCGGATGCGCCCGGGAATGGAGGCAAAATGAGGCATGATCTGCGCGGCGCGATGTGGGCATCGCGCCCTACAGGGTGCGGTGCGGATTCGCCGAAGAATGGCGATGGAACAGGTCTGTTCCGTGCGGACGGATGATATCCGTCCCTATGCCTCTGCTGCTGGGATAATGATAGCGGCGATGATGTAGGCGATGACGCCGGAGCCGCCGAGGAAGCAGAAGAAGACG
This sequence comes from uncultured Clostridia bacterium, assembly GCA_946405655.1. Classification (GTDB taxonomy): domain Bacteria; phylum Bacillota; class Clostridia; order Oscillospirales; family Oscillospiraceae; genus CAG-103. The sequence goes on along the minus strand of CAMJHX010000113.1, from coordinate 3,877 downwards.
AGCAGCAGGCGGACGATGATCGAATCGATCCCGAAGTATTCCGCGATGCCGCCGCAGACGCCGCAGATGGTTTTGTCCGTCTCGCTGCGGCGGAGCTTTTTGGTTCCGCCCGGCATGCGGACATAGGGCTCCTCGGCAGGTCTCGACGGGATGACGAGCGCGGAGATGAGATAGGCGACCAGCCCGGTGCCGAGGCAGAGGCAGAAGACCGCGACGAAGAGGCGGATGATCGTGCTGTCGACGCCGAAATACTCCGCGACGCCGCCGCAGACGCCGAAGAGCATGGCGTCGTCCCTGCTTTTATAAAGTCTCTTTCGTTCCATGTTCATATCCCCTTTCGGAAATACTGACGAAAATGATTCTCTTTTGTTGCAGGCAAAAATAGAGCCCGTCACGCGACGGGCTCTTTTCAGTAGGCTTCGATTTCTTTGATGTTGTATTCGTTGCCCGTGAGGAGGTAGGTGCGCTCGCTCTTGCAGTGCGGGCAGATCTTGGCGTACTTCATGGTGGGATAGGTCTGGCCGCAGTTTTCGCAGTAGGTGACGGCCTCGAGCTTCTCGATCTTGAGCTCTGCCTCCTGCAGGGCGGGGGTACGCTTTTTGCACGCCCACTTCCAGCAGTCCACGAGATACTCCGGGATGATGCCGCTGACCTCGCCGACCTCGAGCGTGACGCTGCCGACCTTTTCGAGCTCGTGCTCCTGGACAAGCTCCTCAACGCGGTCGAGAACATAGAAAACGGTTCCAAGCTCGTGCATGGATTTTTCTCCTTTGTGTGTGATTTTGTCCTATTCTAACACACATGGTGTCGTTTTTCAATCCCTCAAAGGTCTCCAAAGGACTTCTGCAGCAGCTGCATGAGGGCGCGGGCGCCGTCGCGCGTGAGCATGACGCTGCAGACCTCGTCCACGGTCTTTTCGGGCATGTCGATGAGGCCCTTCTGCTGGGGCGTGTAATTGTGCTTCATATACATATGGTAGAAGCTCAGAGAGCACTCGCTCTGGTTCTCGTTGGTGGAGATGTTGAAGACATTGGCAAACTGCGGTTTCATGGCGTTTCCTCCGTAAAAATGATTTCTATCAGCATTAAACCGCAAAGACGGCAAAATGTCAATCAATTCCCTTGCGGGCTGTTGAGAAATACGATATAATGACGATAATCTGTACGAAAACGAGGTGGTTCCATGAAGGATCTGAAACACCTGTATACGCTGGAAAAGCTGCTGGAGAGCGCGCACAATGAGCTCGTGCAGCAGGCGGTGGACGCCGGAGGACACGCCCTCGGCTACACCTGCTACCACATGCCGGAGGTTCTGCTCAACGCCGACAACTGCTTCTCGGTGCGTCTGCGCGCGCCGCGCACGGGGTCGATGGACATTTCCGGCTATTACATGAACAACTTCATCTGCGATTACTGCAAGAGCCTTTTGGAGCGCGGCATCGAGGGCGGCTATCACTTTCTCTCCGCGATCATGGGCACGGAGACCTGCTCGGAGATGAACCGCGCGCTGGAGCACTTCGACGTGATGCCGATCGTGGATCACGAGGGCTTCTTCGTGAGCTTCCTCGACATGCCGTTCAAAACCACCGAGGCCGCCGTGAAGCACTACACGACGCAGCTGCAGGTGAAGGTGCTCGACCGGATGCAGGAATCCTTTGGAACGGACGTGTCGGACGCGGCGCTGCGCAGGGCCGTCGAGGAGCACAACGAGGTCTGCCGGCTGATCACCGAGATCGGCGAATACCGCAAGGAGGACAATCCCCGCATCACGGGATATGAGTTCTCCGTTCTGAACGTGGCGAGCTATGCCTGCCCGAAGGCGCTGATCCTCCCCTATCTGCGCGAGACCGCCGAGGAGCTCAAAACGCGCAAGCCGGACGCAAAGCCGACCTGGCGCGTGAAGATCGTGATCGCGGGCAGTGAGATCGACGATCCCGATTTCATCAAGCTGGTGGAGGACGCTGGCGCGCTCGTGGTGGCCGACCGCTTCTGCTTCGGCTCCACGCCGGGCAGAGAGGAGATCGCGCTGACAGACGACAAGCCTGTATTGGAGCAAATCGCGCGGCACTATCTGCTGACAAGCCAGTGCCCGCGCTACATGGAAAAGCACAAGGTCGAAGGCCGTCATCTGCTGGTACGACAGCTCGTGGAGGACTACCACGCGCAGGGCGTGCTGTATGAGCAGCTGAAGTTCTGCGAGTTCTGGGGCTATGAGCGCGCGCTTGCCAGCTATGTGATGACGCACGACTACGGCATTCCGTCCGTGGCCATCGACCGCCAGAACGCGAACGGCGGCGCGGGACAGCTGCGCACGCGCGTGCAGGCGTTCGTGGAGAGTCTGGAGATCAAGCAGATTCAGAAAGCGAAGGGAGGAAGCGCGAAATGAAGACGCCGAAAGAGCTGATGCATATGCTCACGCATATGAACGATTTTACCTACCGCTTCAACCCCAAGACGGGCAACTTCCGCTGGCGCGAGTTCCGCGGGCCGGTGGACGACGCCTATAACTTCTGGATGTGGCTGATCGTCTGGAAGGACATGGTGCGCATGGTGCTGCGCGGGCCTGTGGACGTGGTGAAGGCGCTGTTTCGCTACCAGTGGTTCGCGTCCTATCTGAACTACCCCGCCTTCGTCGACCGCGCGACGCTCGGCATGCGCGGCGAGCAGCTGCGCATGGCGCGCCTGCAGTATGACCGCATCGTGAAGAAGGCGACTGACATGCTGCACGACACCTTCGCCGCCGACCAGAACCTCCACAAGAGCGACAGGAAGGCGAAAAAGATCGTGCTGTTCGACGAGCTCGTGCCGTGCGAGATGATGGCGGGCTTCCCGAACCTGATCGGTCTCCCGGCGCAGACGCTGCCGGTGTTCCTGACCTCAATCCTTGACCAGAACGTCGTCATCCCCTATCTCGACGCGGCGGAGAACTTCTCGATCCCCGCGGACGTCTGCCCGCTGCCCTCTTCCGAGACCGGCTGTGTGCTCAAGGACGATTATCCGAAGATCGGCGCGTGTCTCATCAGCTGCAACATGCCGTGCGACGGCTCGGTGATGACCTCCGCCTTCCAGGAGCGGTACTTTAAGCTCCCCTCGCACGTTTACGCCGTGCCGACGCGCTACACCGAGGACGAGGTGCAGCCCTACGCCGTGGAGGAGCTCAAGGACATGATCCGCTTCATCGAAGAGACGACGGGCGAGACCTTCGACTGGGACGCCTTCCTCAAGGCGATGGAGGTTTACAACGACGAGACGCGCTATGAGCTCGCCAAATGGGAGGTCAACCGCACGCCGTATCCGCAGATGACGGGCGAGACCTTCTGGATCTACCGCATGTTCTTCTATCACCTCTCCGGCGGCATGGACCCGCGCTTTGTGGACACCGACCGCAAGGTGAACAGGATCATGATGCGCGGCTATGAAAAGCGCCGCAAGTGCGTGAAGGAAATGCGCCACCGCTGCGTGGAGTGGTCGTGCCCGGCGAACTTCTACCCGGATTTCTCGATCTGGGCGCAGGAATGCTGGGGCATCTACGTCGTCGCCGCGATGGAGACGCTCATCTCCGACGTGATCATCGACACCTCGAGCCACGAGAGCGCGCTGCGGGATCTGGCGCTGACGTATCAGCGCTGCACGATGCGCAAGCACACCAAGGGCGGCCACCGCAACGTGCTCGAGGAGCTCTGGATCATCTGCGAGCAGTATCAGTGCGACTTCGTGCTCATGTATGATCAGATCTCCTGCAAGGGCATGGACGGTCTGCGCGGCCTGTTCGAGGAGCAGGCGGCGGAGCGGAACATCCGGCTGCTGTGGGTGGCGCAGGATCTCTTAGACCCGCGCACGATCTCCAAGCGCGAGATGCGCAACCAGGTGAACCTCTA
>CAMJHX010000112.1 GCA_946405655.1 uncultured Clostridia bacterium | reverse complement strand
ATTCCCGCCGTCACGACGCCGAGGAGGATGGAGGGGAAGGCGTCCTTGACCTTCATGTCCATCATTGCGGCGATGAGGGAGCCCGTCCACGCGCCCGTGCCGGGCAGCGGGATGGCGACGAAGAGAAACAGGCCCCAGAAGGCGTATTTTTTCACGGTGTCGATCTTGCCGATGGCGCGGTTTTCGAGCTTTGTCACGAGGCTCTCGAGCCAGCGGCTCTTCGTGCGCAGCCACGCGAAGATCTTCTTGATAAACACGATGATAAACGGCACCGGCACGAGGTTTCCGATGATCGCCACCGGGATCGCCCACCAGAAGGGGAGACCGTGCGCCACCGCGATCGGGATCGCGCCGCGCAGCTCCACCACGGGCACCATGGAGATCAGAAACGTCATGACGAGCTTGCCGAAAAAGCTGTTCCAGAGATTCATAAAGTATGTTCTTCTTTCTTATTTCTTTCGCATGCTGAGCACGCGCTTGAACGTGCTCAGAAGCGGCGTGCGGTTGAGCCAGAGCATCACCGCAAGACCGAAGATCTGCACCCAGATCCAGCCCGGCAGCTCCAGCACCATGAACACGATCTGCACCGTGAGGATGACGCAGTTTTCGATGATGCCGAGCGTATAGAGCTTGAAGGGGATGAAGCGGCGCACGTCCGCCGCGCGGATGAGGAACACCACGAGATAGCTCGCGCACGTCGCGATCGCGGCGCCCTGGATCCCGAGCGGGCCGGGGATGAGGATCAGGTTCAGGATGATGTTGAGGATCGCTCCGACCATCGCGGTCAGGAAGGTGCGCATGGAGTTTTTCTCCACCATGTAGACGCTGCCGAGGAAGCTCACCAGCGAGGAGAACACCATCGCCGCCGAGAGGACGGGCACATACTTCCACGCCTCAAAGTAGCTCGGCGCCGCGAGCACGTGCACAGCGGGCTTTGCCAGCGCCGTGATGCCGGCGGCGGCGAGGAACATGACCGCCTGGAACGCGCACCAGACGCGGGAGAAAAACCGCGTGTGCTCGCGCTTGTCGCCCACGGATTCGGACACGGCGGAAAACTGCCACGCCTCCATGAAGATGCCGGAGACCAGCGTGAGGATCGTGGGCAGCTTGTAGCTCACGGCGTAGATGCCGTTGGCGCTCTCGGAGATGAAGCCCGTGACCATATAGCGGTCGGACACGCTCGTGATCCACCAGAACACCGTCGCCGGGATCATGGGGATGCTGTAGAGCAGCATCTCCTTCCAGTAGGCCCAGCCGGGGTTCAGCATGATTTGCCGCCAGAGCTTCTCTTTGATGAAAAGCATCAGCGCGCAGAACACGTCCGCGAGGACGATGGAGAGCACATAGCCCGTAATGCCCATGTGCAGCACCGCGAGGAAGAGAATGTTCAGCAGGATGACGAGCAGGGTGTTGATCATGCCCTGCACGGCGAAGAGCGCCGTCTTGCCCTCGGCGCGGATGAACTGCGCGCAGAGCGTGTGGTAGCAGGACGCCATGATATAGAGCCCGATCAGCCAGAGATAGGGGTGCAGCTGGGGAACGAGACCGAGCAGCGGCAGAATGGCAAAGAGCAGCAGTCCGCCGAGCGTGATCGTATAAAGCCCGATGGAGAAGATGCGCTTGCGGTGCTTCACATGGTTGATCGCGAAGCGGAACACCCCGTCCGTGATGCCCATGGAGATCACGCTCAGCAGCAGATTCGCGCTCTGCGTGATCAGATCCGCCGTGCCGTAGTCGCCGGTGGTGAGGTATCCGGTATAGAACCGCACCATGAAGAACACCAGCAGCTTCGAGCCAAAGGTGCCGAGGCTGATGAGCATGGTGTTCGACAGGAGGGTCTTATATTTGTTCTGACTCATAGAAAAACCGCCTGTTTCGGATGGAATCGCATACTAAATTATCATACCACAAAAAGAGTCGTATTGTAAATAGTGTGGAGTTAGGAGTGTGGAGTGTGGAGTGAATGTGTCGGCTTTCGCCGACGGAATTTGATTTTCGGTGTATCCCGATCGTGCGAAGCGCACTTTTAAACTCCACACTCCACCTTCCACACTCCACACTCATATCATTGCACTTTTCCGCATACACTGCCATATCCCATCACTCAGGAGGTACCCTTATGGCCTATGAAGACAAGCGCGCTCCAGCAGCGTCGAAGCCCCATGCGCTTTCGCTCTCGGAGCGGTCGAAGCTCACCGTCACCGGCGTGGACGAGGTGCTGCGCTTTGATGAGACCGAGGTCGAAATGCGCACGTCCCGCGGCGATCTCATTGTGCGCGGGGCGGATCTGCACGTCGGCAGGCTCGCGATCGACACCGGGGAGCTCGCCATCGACGGCGCGGTCTCCGAGATCCTCTATGCCGACGAGCCCGCGTCGGGCGGCGGCTTCTTCGCCCGGCTCTTCGGATGAGCCTGCCCGTCGCCGATCAGGCGTGGACGCTGCTGGCGGCGTTCTTTCTCGGCGCGGCGCTCGCGCTGGTGTTCGACGCGCTGCGCGCCCTGCGGCGTCGGCTGCGCTCTCGCATCGCGCGCGGCGTGCCGGATGTGCTCTTCGCGCTCCTGACGCTCGCCGCGCTTTTTACCTTCGGCATGGTCACGCCGCTGGGCCGGCTGCAGCTTCCGTCTCTGATCGCCGTGGGGGTCGGCGCCGCCGCCTACGGCGTGTGGCTGCGGCCCGTTTTCTTCCCGGTGTTTGATCACACGGCGCGTCTGCTCGCAAAACTGGCGAAATGGTGCGGAAATCATTTAAAAAAAGTTCATTTTTTTTGCAAAAAGCTCTTTCCAAATCCAGAGAATTGGTTTACAATAATACAGAATAAGCACCGCCCGAGCGCGGAGAAAGGAGCGTGGGATGATGCAAAAGGGCAAGCACAGAGTGCATTTCAAGAAGGCAGGCATTGCTATCACCCTGCTCTGTCTGGCGCTTCTGGGGTTCGCGGTGTTCAGCTATGTGAACACGAAGGCGGAGCTGCGCCGCCTCAACGAGCAGGCGGAGACCATGCGCCAGCAGGTGCAGACCACCACCGAGGACAACGCCGCGCTCGAATACAAAATCGAGCACAGCGACGATCCCGAGATCATGGAGCAGGTCATCCGTGAGGAGTTCGGATACGTAAAACCCGGCGACAAGGTGTTTTACGACGTAAATCATTGAGAGAAATCAGCCACAGCGAGACACAGGGGGACCAGGCATTGACACAAATTGAAGTTGGAGCCATTTTGGACGGGACCGTCAGCAGCATCGCCAAGTTCGGCGCGTTCGTGAATCTGCCGGAGCGCCGCAGCGGACTGGTGCACATTTCCGAGATCGCCTCGGAGTATGTTGCGGACGTCAACGATTTTCTGCAGGTGGGGCAGACCGTGAAGGTCAAGGTGCTCGCCATCACGCCGGAGGGGAAGATCAACCTCTCCATCAAGCGTGCCCAGCCGGAGCCGGAGAAGCCCGCGCCCCGCGCCCCGCGTCCGCAGACCCAGCGCTCCAGTGCGCCGCGCAGTGCGGGAACCCCCACGCCGCAGGGCGTCGTCTACGGTTCCACCGGGGACGCCTCGTTTGAGGATCAGCTCAAGCGCTTCATGCAGGAGTCGGACAGCCGCATCGCCGGCAACCGGCTCTACAGCGACCGCAGTCGAGGCCGCAGAAGAAAAGGATAAGCAAACAGGCTCGCTGCCGCGCAGCGGGCCTGTTTTAGTGAGGAGTTAGGAGTGAGGAGTTAGGAGTTGTCCGTAATTGTCATGCTGAGCGGAGCACGAAGTGCGGAGTCGAAGCATCTTGGCAGCGCGGAAGGAAAGACACTTGATGTTCTCTTTTGCTGCACAGCCAAGATCCCTCGACAAGCTCGGGATGACAAAACAAGTGCTGCGCACAAATCACTTGTCAACTCCTAACTCCTAACTCCTCACTCCTAACTTGCACAAACCTCTTTTATTCTTCACATTTCCATGCTATAATACAATGTCACTCTAGGCTGTAAAGGAGATTATCAAATTGGGTTTTTTACAGAAGCTGTTTGGTTCGCACAGCGATCATGAGCTGAAGCGGATCTATCCCATTGTCGATAAAATCGAGCGCGAGGGCGAGAAGATCAAGGATCTGGAAACGGAAGCCCTCCGCGCGAAGACGGATGATTTCAAGGCGCGCTATCAGGCCGGCGAATCGCTCGACGATCTGCTGCCCGAGGCGTTTGCCGTCGCGCGCGAGATGTGCGACCGCATCCTCGGCATGCGCCCGTTCCGCGTGCAGCTCATCGGCGGCATCGTGCTCCATCAGGGCCGCATCGCCGAGATGAAGACCGGCGAGGGCAAAACGCTCGTCGCCGTTCTGCCCGCCTACCTCAACGCCCTCACGGGCGAGGGCGTGCACATCGTCACCGTGAACGACTACCTCGCCACGCGCGACAGCGAGTGGATGGGCAAGGTCTATAACGCCCTCGGTCTCTCCGTCGGCCTCATCGTCCACGGGCTCACGAACGAGGAGCGTCAGGCCGCCTATGCAGCCGACATCACCTACGGCACGAACAACGAGATGGGCTTCGACTACCTGCGCGACAACATGGCTATCTACAAGCAGCAGATGGTGCAGCGCGGCCATGCCTTCGCCATCGTGGACGAGGTGGACTCCATCCTCATCGACGAGGCGAGAACCCCGCTCATCATCTCCGGCGAGGGCGACGAGAGCACCGATCTTTACCAGAAGGCGGAGGATTTCGCAAGCTCCCTCAAGGTCAAGGTCTATGCCTCCATCGACGAGAAGGAGGAAGAGGACGAGGAGCTCGACGCCGACTACGTTGTGGACGAGAAGGCGCGCACCGCCACGCTCACCGCCCGCGGCATCGCGAAGGCGGAGCGCTGGTTCGGTCTGGAGAATCTCGCCGACCTCGAGAACGCCACGCTCAACCACCACATCAACCAGGCGCTCAAGGCGCATGGCATCATGAAGCGCGACATCGACTATGTCGTGAAGGACAATGAGATCATCATCGTCGATGAGTTCACGGGCCGTCTCATGCTCGGCCGCCGCTACAGCGAGGGCCTGCA
>CAMJHX010000111.1 GCA_946405655.1 uncultured Clostridia bacterium | reverse complement strand
TACACGGGCTGCGCCACAGGAGCAGCGGCGTAGGCAGGAGCCTTCGCAGCCTTCTTGGCCTTCTTGAACGCCTTGCGGACCATGGAGGCGACGATGGCGAAGAGCAGCGCAACGATGGCCAGAATGATCAGAGCCTTGAGCTGTTCCTTGCCCGGGATATCGCCAATGATGTGGCCCCACGGATTCAGAGCGCCGTCGGAAACACCGAAGGCATAGCCCTTGAAGCCGCCGGTCACGAGCGTGGCGATCACGCCGCCGATGGCGGAGATGGCGGAGATCCAGCCGAACACCTTGGCAGCGCCGGTGCACTTTCCGAACAGGGCCAGCAGACCGAAGAGACCGCCGAGCAGACCCGCGACGGAGCCGATGAGCATCAGAGCATAGGTGACGAGCTTGCCGATGACTTCCTTCATGACAGCGGGACCCTGGAACTCGTTGATGTAGTCGATACCGGCGTTGGCGATGGTCTCGGCCACGTCGAGGTCAACAACGGGGTAGCCGTTGCGGACCATGATGCCGCCGTTCTCCTTCATGTAGATGTCGGTAGCGGGATCGAAGCTCGGTCCGAGGTACTCATCCTTGCGGAGGATGGTGAGCATGCTGGGAACAACCTCGTCGCCCTCACCCTGAGACTTCGGGAAGCCCATGGCGTTGGCATCCTCGGTATCCCAGAAGCCGGGGAAGACAGCGGCGATGACAGCGTCACGGTCGCTCTCTTCGATGTTGTTGTACATGGTGTCGAACAGCTTGCCGGGAACCTCGCTCTCAGCGGGGAACACCTGGCCGACGTAGTTGTTCTGGTAGGCAGGCTGAGTCATCAGACGGGCAAGACCCACGGACAGGGTCACGGAGCCCTCTTCGAACACGGCGAGCTGAGCCTCGCCTTCGGCGAGCTGCTGCTTGCCGTCAGCCAGCTGCTGCTGACCGGCAGCGTAGTCGGCGTAGCCCTGCGCGAGCTGCGCTTCGCCGGCAGCGATCTGGCGCTGGCCGTCCTCATAACGGGCCAGCTGGGCGTTGGCGTCAGCCACGAAGCCCTGGAACCAGTTCGGGAAGTTGTCAGCGTCCTGCGGGATGTCGATGCTCATGCCGAGCGTCTGGGTGATCAGGGGGGTGCTCAGCACGCTGCGGACGGTGCTGAGGAAGGTCTGCTCCGCGGTGCGGATGGCAGCGTCATAGGTGTTGCCGCCCAGATCCAGCGGATCGAGGGGGTTGTTGTGCAGCAGATCGCTGGTGCCGTTCACGATGGCTTCCTTGGTCGCCTTCCACTGACCGATGAGGCCGTTGACGGTGTTCAGCGTGCCCTGCAGCTCTTTGCCCTTATTGTAGGCGTCGGTGTTGGCGGCGAGCTCGGCCTTGCCGGCGGCGAGCTGGGCTTCGCCGTCTCTCAGCTGCGCGGCGCCGGCAGCGAGCTGGGCTTCGCCGTCAGCAACCTGAGCCTTGCCGTCTTCAAACTGGGCGACACCATCGAGATAGGTGTCAAGGTTCTCCTTCAGCTGCTGAATACCGGGCAGGAGCTCGTCGTTGATCTGAGCCAGACCGGAGTCCTGGTCCTCAGTCTTGTAGTCCTTGATATTCAGCACGTCCTTCATGCCGGCGACTCCGGTGAACAGACCGAAGAGGCTCGCGGCGATCAGGCAGAGGCTGAGGATTGCAAGCAGTACTTTTTTCATATTCATCCTCCACTCTACTGCTAATATATTTCGGGCCATTATCCCGAATCGTACTCCTAAAATATAGCTTAATTTTTGTGAATTAGCAAGAGTCAGTGAACAAAAAAATGAACGCTGTTGAAAAATTTATTTTTTTAACAAAAATGTTACAAATATTTGTGCAATTATTCACCGTTTTGAAAGTGTCCGTTTTGTACAGATTCGCGGCATGGCCTCTGTGCCATCTGACGAAGCGGAGCGGACGGATGTTCCGCCGTGCGGATTTCTTGTGATCCTTTCAATTGTATGGTATCATAGCCTCAGAACAACCCGAAAGAGAGACAAAGGGGGCTTCGATATGCTGAAAACCAGAAAGGAACGGGCATACCTGATCGCGATCCTCGTTGTGCTCGCGGCGATCCTCGGCGTGATCCTTTTCGGCCTGTATCTGCGCCGGAGCGCGGCGCAGGCGGCGGCAGCCGCCACACCGAAGCCGACGGCGGAGCAGCATCAGGGCTTCTCCCTCGTGCAGGAGGAGGAGACCGTCGTGCTCGAGACGGTGCAGGACGGGCTCAAGGCGATGGGCGAGCTCACCACGGAGGAATACGCCTTCACAGAGGTCATCACCTATTCCAACCTCAAGCAGTTTCTCGGCATCGACCTGCCGTGGACGGAGACGAATTACATCGCAAGCTACGACGGCGTCATCCGCGCCGGCATCGACTTTGCCGCCGTCAAGGTCACGTCTGAGCAGCTTGACGACGGGGTGCACCTGACCGTCACGCTCCCGAAGGCGAAGATCCAGAGCACCGAGATCGACCCGAACAGCTTCGTGCTCTACTCGGAGAAAACCGGCCTCGGCAACCCGCTGTCCGCCTCGGATTTCAACCAGTCGCTCACGGAGCTGGAGCGTGACGCGCAGCAAAACGCCGTCGACAAGGGCGTGCTCACGCGCGCCGACGAGCAGGCAAGGCTCCTCATCGAGCGCTTCATCCAAAGCGTCCTGATGGACGATAGCTACACGCTCGATTTTTCCTCCCGCTGAAGCCTTCCCCCTCGGGGGAAGGGGGACCGCGCCTGCGCGGTGGATGAGGGGCGACGATTGCCCGGATGAAAGAAACTCGATTTCGCTGTAAAGATAGAATAGAGAGGTATTTCCCATGAAACGCGAAACCCTGCTGAAAAATGTGCTGCTCTCCGCGCTGCTGCTTCTGATCGCAGCAATCTCCATCTTTGTGCTCGCGCAGAGGACCTCCTCCAACGAGACGTTCGCCTCCACGCTCGCCTCGCTCGATGAGAAGACGAAAAATGTTCTGCAGCTGAGCGCGTCCTCCGCCTTGATCTCCACGGGCATCTCCGCCCTGCCGGGCGATACGGCGTCTCCCATCGCGGGAAAGCTCGCGGACTTCACGGGCTACTTTCTGCTGATCCTCACCGTGCTCTATACCGAGAAGAACCTCCTCGCGATCCTCGGCCTCGCGGTGTTCCGCTTCATCATCCCGATCGCCTGCGCGCTGTGCATCGTTTCACTCTTCTCCGGCTCCGCGGTGCTGCGCCGCGCCGCGGCAAAGATCGCGATCTTCGGTCTCGCGGTGTTCATCGCCATTCCGCTCAGCCTCAAGGTGTCCGACATGGTCTATGAAAACCACCGGGACATTGTGGAGACGGCGCTGGCAGAATCCGACGAGATGAGCGCGGAGTCCGCGCAGATCTCCAACGAGAGCGGCAGCAACGGCGTTCTCTCACTCCTGAAGAAAACCGGGCAGACGATCTCCTCCGTGCTCGACAAGGGCGCGAACATCATCAACCGCTTCGTCGAGTCCATCGCGGTCTTCATCGTCACGTCCTGCATCATCCCGATTCTGGTGCTGGCGTTCGTGCTCTGGCTCATCAAGCTCCTCTTCGGCGTGAAAATCACCCTGCCGAAAGGCAGGAAGAAACCGGAAAGAGAACCCGCGGAGGAATAAACCGGCGCATCCCCTCGCAGGGGCCGCCGGGACGAATTCGGCAGTTACGGCGGCAGCAAGCTACCGCCCTACGATTCTCTTTCTGTGCGGAGCATCATTGGCGGGCCGCCGAGGGCGTCGTCCCCTGCAAAGCACCATCCAAACCAGAGCGTAGGGCGGCCACCTGTGGGCCGCCGCGTTCCGATAAAGAAAAAAGAGAGCCTTCTCAAAGCAGGCTCTCTTTTTGATTATTTCTTCGGATGCGTGGCCTTCATTCTCTGGCTGTGATCCAGAATCCGCTTGCGGATGCGCAGGTTCTGCGGCGTGACTTCGAGCAGCTCGTCGTCCGCGAGGAACTCCAGGCACTGCTCCAGACTCAGCTGACGCGGCGGCACGAGGCGGAGCGCCTCGTCGCTGCCTGCTGCGCGCATGTTCGTCAGCTGTTTTTTCTTGCAGACGTTCACGCTGATGTCCTCCGCCTTCGGGCAGACGCCCACGACCATGCCCTCATACACCGGCACGCCCGGCCCGATGAAGAGCTGGCCGCGCTCCTGCGCGTTGAAGAGGCCGTAGGTCACGCTCTCGCCGGTCTCGAACGCGACGAGGGAGCCCGTGCCGCGGCGCTGCAGCTCGCCCTTGAACGGGGCGTAGGAATCGAACACGCTCGCCATGATGCCCTCGCCCTTCGTGTCGGTGAGGAACTCATTGCGATAGCCGAACAGTCCCCGGCTCGGCACGATGAACTCGAGTCTCGTGCGCTTGCCGATCGGCAGCATCTCCTGCATTTCGCCCTTGCGGGAGGAGAGCTTCTCGATCACGGCGCCGCAGGCCTCGGTCGGCACGTCGGCGACGAGGCGCTCCATCGGCTCGCAGCGAACGCCGTCGATCGTCTGATACAGCACGCGCGGGGGAGACACCTGGAACTCATAGCCCTCGCGGCGCATCGTCTCGATCAGGATCGAGAGGCTCATCTCGCCGCGTCCGGCGACGTTGAAGGAGTCCGTCGCGTTCTCAATTTCGCTCACGCGCAGGCTCACGTCCTTGAGCGTCTCGCGCATGAGGCGGTCGCGGATCTGGCGGCTCGTGACGTACTTGCCCTCGCGTCCGGCGAAGGGGCCGTCGTTGACGGAGAAGGTCATCTCCAGCGTCGGGGCGGAGATCTTCACGAATTCGATCGGCTCCACGCAGTCGGTCGCGCAGATCGTGTCGCCGATGGTGATATCGCCGATGCCGCTCATCGCAATGATGTTGCCGGCGGTGGCCTCCTGCACGGGCACGCGGTTCAGACCCTCGAACTGATACATGCTCACGGCCTTCGCCTTCTTGGGCGCGGCGTCCGGCGCGTGGTAGTTGCAGACGGCGATCTCCTGGTTCTGCTTCACGGTGCCGCGCTCGATGCGGCCGATCGCGATGCGGCCGACGAACTCGTTGTAGTCGATG
>CAMJHX010000110.1 GCA_946405655.1 uncultured Clostridia bacterium | reverse complement strand
AATATGACGTGGAAAGGACTGGAAAGGTTCCGCTGCGGAAACAATTTATTTGGCAAAACGCGCTTCTACTGTATAAAGACCGCAAAATGCGCAGAACCTTACAATTATTTCTCCAAATTTTGTGAAAAAAATTCTTGCATTCTGCATAAGGGTATGGTATATTGTGTTCGTTTCAAAGCCAAATGTCCGCTGGTGACGGACAACAAGCAGTCAACAAACAGAAAGAGGGTTTCGCAATGAAAATCGGATTGTTGGGTTTCGGCGTGGTAGGCCGCGGGGTTTATGACATTCTCGCGGAGCGGAAGGACATCTCGGTCGGCACGGTGCTGTGCCGCAGGGATCTCGGCGAGCTGACCGCGCGAACGACCCGGGACATGGCCGACATCATCGCAGACCCTGAGATCGACACCGTGGTGGAGGTCATGGGCGGCCTGCATCCGGCGTTTGAATATGTGTCCGCGGCGCTGAAGGCGGGCAAGAACGTGGTGACCTCGAACAAGCATCTGCTCTGCCACTATTATCAGGAGCTGAACCAGCTTGCGAAGGAAAACGGCGCGGTGCTGCGCGGCACGGCGGCGGTCGGCGGCGGCATCCCCTGGCTCGTGAATCTCGAGCGCGCCGCGCGCGTGGACAAGATCTCCAAGCTCAGCGGCATCATGAACGGCACCACCAATTATATTATGGACGCGATGAACAAGAGCGACGTCGACTTTGCGGACGTGCTCAAGAAGGCGCAGGAGCTCGGCTACGCCGAGGCGGATCCCTCCGCCGACATCGACGGCTGGGACATCCAGCGCAAGCTCATCATCTCCGCGGGCGTCGCCTTCGGCGTGTGCCTGCAGGAGGAGGACGTGCCGGTCTTCGGCATCCGGAACGTGTCGGCAGCCGACATTCGCCGCTTCCAGGCCAGAGGCCTCACCTGCAAGCTGATCGCGAGCGCGGAAAAGCTCTCCGACAGCGTGGCGGCCTATGTGGAGCCGAAGCTGCTCGGCGCGGACGCGCTGGAGGCGGCGGTGCCGGCGAACTTCAACCTCATCAGCTTCGAGAGCGAATATGCCGGCAAGGAGAGCTTCTTCGGTCAGGGCGCGGGCCGGTATCCGACGGCGTACAACGTCGTGCAGGATCTGGTGGACATCGCCTCCGGCGTCGACCGCTTCTACACCGATCAGTTCCAGCCCGCCGCGACGAACAACGCCGGCGCCCTGCATAAATACTATGTCCGCTCTGACGCGAAGCTCCCCGAGCTCGAGGCGCTCGCCGCCGAGGACTGGGACGGCGCGATCGTGACGCTCCCGGTGAGCGTGGCGCAGATGCACAGCCTGCTCTCGAAAATGCTCGAGCTCGACCCCTGGTCCTTCATCGCAGGACTTTGATCTGATCAAATAACAACATTCAAATAAAAGGAGTTTTCAAAATGAAGTCTTACAAGATTGGTATTCTCGGCGCCAGCGGCGCAGTCGGCCAGGAAATGATGAAGATCCTCGCGGAGCGCAGCTTCCCCATCGAGGAGCTGCATCTTTTCGCGAGCGCGCGCTCTGCGGGCAAGGTCGTCTCCTTCCAGGGGAAGGACATCGTCGTCGAAGAGGCGAAGGACGACGCCTTCCAGGGTCTCGACATCGTCCTCGGCGCGGCCGAGAACGACATTGCCGAGCGCTTCGCCCCCGCGATCGTGAAGTCCGGCGCCGTGTTCGTCGATAACTCCTCCGCCTTCCGTCTCGATCCCAACGTGCCGCTGGTCGTGCCGGAGGTGAACCCCGAGGACGTGAAGAAGCACAACGGCATCATCTCGAACCCGAACTGCTCCACCGTCATCACCGTGACGGCGGTCAACGCCCTGCGCAAGCTGAGCGATATCAAGAGCATGGTCGTGAGCACCTATCAGGCGGTCTCCGGCGCGGGCGCCGCGGGCCCCGTGGAGCTCGAAAACGAGGTCAAGGCCCTCGCCGCCGGCGAGAGCTATCAGCCGAAGGTCTTCTCCTATCAGATCGCCTACAACGTCATCCCCCAGATCGGCGGCGAGGAGATCAGCGGCTACACCTCCGAGGAGATGAAGCTGCAGAACGAGGGCCGCAAGATCATGCACCTGCCCGAGATGAACGTGAGCTGCACCTGCGTGCGCGTGCCCGTCGTGCGCAGCCACTCGATCAGCGCCCAGCTCGTGTTTGACCGCCCGATCTCCGTCGAGGAGGCGCGCGAGGCGATCGCCGCCGCCCCCGGCGTGAAGCTGGTCGATGATCTCGACGCGCTGCAGTATCCGATGCCGCTCGACACGCAGAACCAGGATCTCGTCTTCGTCGGCCGCATCCGCCCCGATCTCACGAACGAGAACGGCCTCTGCCTCTGGTGCTGCGGCGACCAGGTCCGCAAGGGCGCTGCCACCAACGCGATCCAGATCGCGGAGCTGCTGATTGCGGAATAATTCCAGCCAACCGAAACAGCGCCGATGCTATTTGCATCGGCGCCGTTCTGTGTTACAATGCTTTTGCTTGGAGGTGATCGGATGATCCCGATTGAACGGGTAGAAATAAACGGCTTTGCCATGCAGTATTTCCGCTTCGGCGCCGGTGCGCGGACGCTGGTGATTCTGCCGGGGCTGAGCGTGCAGAGCGTGATGGTGTCCGCCGAGGCGGTGGCGGCGGCGTACGCGTCCTTTGCCGACGATTACACGATCTATGTTTTCGACCGGCGCGAGACGCTGCCGGAGGCCTATCCGGTGCAGGAAATGGCGCGGGACACCGCCGAGGCGATGAAGGCGCTGGGGCTGAAGGACACGTATCTCTTCGGCGCGTCGCAGGGCGGGATGATGGCGCTCGTGATCGCGATCGAATATCCGGCGCTGGTGAAAAAGCTGGTGCTCGGCTCGACCTCGGCGCACGTGCAGCCGGAGCAGTTTCGGGTGATCGAGCGCTGGATCGCGCTTGCGGAGGCGAACGACCCCGTGGGGCTCTATCTCGCCTTCGGCGAGGAGATCTATCCCCCGGCGGTGTTCGAGCAGTTTCACGATGCGCTCATCGCCGCGGGCGAGAGCGTGACGGCGGAGGAGCTGCGGCGGTTTATCACGCTGGCAAAAGGCATCGAGGGCTTTGACGTCTCCGACCGCGTGGCGGAGATCTCCTGCCCGGTGCTCGCCATCGGCGTCTATGAGGACGCGGTGCTCGACGCGGACGCGACGATGGAGATCGCCGAGAAGCTCGACCCGAGACCGGATTTCCGCCTCTATCTCTACATGGGCTACGGCCACGCCGCCTTCGACACCGCCCCGGACTACCGCGAGCGGATGAGACGGTTTTTTGAGGAGTAACGTGCTGCACCGGACTGAAAGAGAACGGTAGGGGCGACCTGTGGTCGCCCGCGCAGGACGGATTTTGGTCAAGATCTGTCTTCGGCGAATTCGCTGGTTTTTCGGCTTGCTGTAGGGCGGTCCCTTGGGGCCGCCGGAACCAATGCGGCAGTTACGGCGGCGGCAAGCCACCGCCCTACGGTTCTCTTCTCGTGCGCAGCATCATCGGCGGGCGACCAAAGGTCGCCCCTACAGCAGATCGATGTGCCGACGCGATTCGCCCGGGATGAGTGATAATCATGGGGCGTCCTGCAGGGTCGTCGAGGACGCCGACCCCTACGAAATAACCTCACAGAGTTTGCGCGATAAGCGCGAGTATCCAAAAAGAGAGCCCGGCAGGGCTCTCTTTTTGCGTCTTTAGATTTGCAGCTGGGAGCTCGTCAGCTCCGCGACGGTGACGTTGGGGTTCGTGTAATGCTCGCGGCGGTCGGTGACCTTGCCGATGGAGATCGCCTTGGTCGGGCAATACTGCAGGCAGCCGAGGCAGCCGACGCAGTTGCGGCCGATGAACGCCTTGCCGTTTTTGATCTCGATGTTCTCGCGCGGGCAGATCTTCGCGCACTGGCCGCAGCCGATGCACTTCTCGCTGACCTTGAACTGCTTGGCCTTGAGCTTGAGGATGGTGGGCCAGGCGGCGTTCTCGGCGGCGTTGAGGAAGAACGCGCCGGGGTCCTTCTTACTCAGCTTCTGCGCCTGAATGTCCTTCGCGATCTTCTTGGAGAGATGCTCAGAGCGCTTCTGCGCGGCCTTGGCGCCGATGGGCGGAACCTGCACGAAATGCGGGAAGAGCCAGATGCAGGTGCACTGGTGCGTGACGGCCTTCCAGTAGCTCAGGGGATGGATCTTGTTGAGCTCGGCGAGACCGGTGCCGGGATAGCTCGCCGACTGGCTGACGGCAAAGACGTAGCTGCCCTTGTCGATCTGCAGATCCTTGACGTTCTCCAGAAAATCGACCGGAGCGCCGCCGCCGTGACATGGGAACACGAAGCCGACGCGCTTCGCGGCGCGCACATCGGTGACCTCGGGCTTTTTGCGCACGGAGATGATGTCCGCGCCGCCGAGGGCCTTGGCGATGTTCTTCGCCATGTCGAGGCAGTTGCCGGTGCCGGACCAGCAGAAGATGACGGTGTCTTTCATGTGTACCGCTCCCTTTCAGTTTGAGTTGTATTGATTGTATCACACCGTGGTTCCGGGCGCAAGCGTGAAGTGTTCACGTTTGCGCCCGTTTTTGCTTATTTTGCAAGCTTTTCCACGCGGCAGGGCGTCTGCCGCCACTCGGAGTTGCCGGTGAGCTTGTCGATGGCCTTGCGGTCGGTGAGGAAGTTGGCGTTCATATAGAGCTTCTTGCCCTGATAATGGTTGCCGAAGTGGTGCGGCATGAGGCAGTAGCCCCGGGACGCGCGCCACGAATACTCGACCGGGATCTCGATGCTGCCGCGGTTGGTCGAGAGCTTGATGGTCTCCCCGTCTTCAAAGCCGAACGCCTTCGCGTCCTCGGGGTTCATGAGGAGCGACCAGACCTTGCGGAACTTGTTCACGCCGGGGTTGCGCATGGCGTTGTTCACGCCCGCCTCATAGCGGTAGCCGGAGGAGAGATACATGTTGTTGCCGTCCTTGAGCCGGAGCGCCTCCGCCTCGGCCTCGGGCGTGATGTATTCGTTCAGATAATCCTCGATCTCCTGACACCAGAGGTGCATCTTCTTGTCCTTGTGCACGACGTGCTTTTCGATCATGTGGTCGACGTCCGCCATGCCGATGACGGCGCCCTCGGGGTGGGCGATGACCTCATCGAACG
>CAMJHX010000109.1 GCA_946405655.1 uncultured Clostridia bacterium | reverse complement strand
GATCGCGGCAACTTCATCCTCGCCGGCATCACGACCGAACAGGTGCTGCAGGCCGTGGACACCGCTGTGGAAATGAACCGCAATGGGGACTTCGGCCTCCCGGTGCGGGATTACATGGACGAGAACGTATCGATCAAGGTCGTGAAGCTCATCCAGAGCTACACCGGCATCGTGGATCGTTTTGTCTGGAGAAAACCGATTTGAAGCAGACCAAGGTCAAAAGAATCATTGCCGGAAGCGCCGAAATCCTCGCGGCGCTTCTGGTTTTGCTTTTGATTGCTGTCGGCGTTTCTGTTTTCGTCTGCAGCCGTTATATCAAGGTCACGCAGTATGATGTTTCGCTGGAAGGCATTGCGAACCCGGTTCGTCTCGTCGTGGCGGCGGACATTCACGGCAAGGTCTACGGAGAAGACAATGCGCAGCTTTATGAAAAGGTCGCGGCGCAGAAGCCGGACGTGATCGTGCTGCTGGGCGATCTCTTTCCGTCTCATTTTGAGGAAGCGGACAAAGCATATGTCATTGATCTCACGCGGCGAATGCTGGAGATCGCTCCCGTCTGGTTTGCCATGGGAAACCACGAGCTCAGCTACACCGCGCAGTATGGCAGCGCGTGGATCGACGAGATCAGGGACGCCGGCGCGCTCGTCTTTGACGAGGAATGGCGCGATCTGGAGCTCGGCGGAAACACGCTCCGCATCGGCGGCAGCATGGGACACGGCTATCTGTTTGGGCGGACAGCTGAAGAATTTGAGGCGTCGGCTGATTATCAATTCCTGACAGACATGCAGGAGAGCCCATACCCCGCCATTCTGCTCGCACACTGGCCGGACACCGTTGCGCTCAGCGACGGGCCAATGCGCTGGAAAATCGACCTCGTCCTGTGCGGCCACACGCATGGCGGCGTCATCCGCCTGCCCGGGATCGGCGGCGTCTATGCGCCGATGCAGGGTCGGTGGCCCCGCTTTGATTATGGATCGTATATGCTGAACGATGAAATGCGCATGATCATCACCTCCGGGCTCTCCGGGCACGACACGGTGCCGCGGATCTTCAATCTGCCGGAGATCGAAGTGATCGATCTGCAGCCATAAAACGAGACAGCCCCTGCTTGAGAGGCTGTCTCGTTTTCAGTTTGCCGTGATCTGCGCGCCGGTGCTGTCGATCGTGTAGTCGCCGGTGAGGAGGAGCTCCGAGATCGGGACGATGCTCCCGGGCGGAGACACCCTCCCCGTCTAGGGAATTGCGGGGGCGAGTGGTAAAGCAAGTGCAAAAACCAACCTGATTTCTGACCGGAGTTAGAGGCTCTGCGGGTTGAAATCAGGTCGGATTTTGCAGAAGTGTTCGAGGCTTGATTATTGTTCCTTACTTGAGGCAGAACTCTTATCTGTTGCCGTACATCGCCTTCGTCAATGATTTTTTTCAAAACTTTGCAGGCCTTCAAATTCTGAGGACTGTACGGACTGCGCACAAACGGGACCTCAAAGGTCTGGTCGATGACAGAAAGATCCAACCCCGGCTTGTCCGCCGAATTATCATGGAATGCCGCGTGAACCTCATGCCCGGCTTCTTTCAGAGCATGAATCACAGGCATATGGAATTGACCGATATGGCTGCGAACCGTGGCCACATATAATACCTTCATACAAATTCTCCCATTGCGAATTCAATCATCAAAGACGCACAAACATACAGGTTAATTTTACTACAAAACAAACAATCATACAATATCCATTTCCGCCAAAAAGAGTTGTCAAAACGCTGTTTGTTATTCCTTTTATCAAAAAAATCAGTCCCCGAAGTTCCAATTGGCTTCGGGGACTGATTTTATTGGCTGGAAATCTGCGCGCCGGTGCTGTCGATCGTGTAGTCGCCGGTGAGGAGGAGCTCTGAGATTGGGACGATGGTATAGCCGTCCGCCTGCAGCGCTTCGATGATGCCCGGGAGCGCTTCCGGCGTGTGCTCGGCAGCGTTGTGGAAGAGGACGATGCTGCCGGGCTGCACCTTGGAGAGCACGCGGTCGGAGATCTCCTCGGCAGAGCTGCCCTTCCAGTCGAGAGAATCCACGTCCCACTGGATCGGCGTGACGCCGAGGGCGCGGATGGCTTCGATGACGTGGTCGTCATACTCTCCGTAGGGGCAGCGGAAGAGCGTCGGGCGCGCACCGGTGAGGGCTTCGATGCGGTCGGCGCAGGCGCTGACCTCCTGCTGCACGCCGTCGGTGGTGAGGGCATTCAGATGCGGGTGCGTCTCGGAGTGGTTCATGACCTCCTCCCCCGCCGCGGCGAGCGCCTGCACGCTCTCGGGATATTTCTCCACCCACTGGCCGACGAGGAAGAACGTGGCGCGCACGTCGTGCGCAGAGAGAATGTCGATGAGCGTCTGCGTGTCCTCATTGCCCCAGGCCGCGTCGAACGAGAGGGCAACGCGCTTTTCCTCCGTCTGAACGCGGTAGATCGGCAGCTGACGATTGGCAACGGACGCGCCGACGAGCTTTGGCTGATGCACCGCCCAGAGCACCAGCGCCGCGCACAGGACAAGCCCCGCGCCGGAGAGGATGCGCCGCAGGCGGAGCGGAATGGTTTTCATGTTCATACACCTCCGGATTTCGATACGCCAGAATATGCGCGCGTAGATCGAAATATGTCATTTTAAGCTACATAATATAAATTATGTTAATTATTTACTTGTTATTTTTGACAATTTTGTATTCCGGATTTGCGCATATCTGATTGACTTTGACGGCATCCATGTTATACTGTTAACAAGGAAAATGGAACCGTGCGCAGCGCGGTTTGCAATTTCGAATCTCACTGAAAACGAAGGAGGTGACTGCATGATCTATACCGTCACACTCAACCCCTCGATCGACTATGTGGTGCACATGGACTCGCTCGTGAGCGGGATCACGAACCGCACGACCGGAGAGGAATACTACTTCGGCGGCAAGGGCATCAACGTCTCGAACGTGCTCTCGGAGCTGGAGCTCGACTCCACGGCGCTCGGCTTCGTCGCCGGGTTTACGGGCGAGGCGCTCGAGCAGGGTGTGAACAAGGCGCGCATCAAGACCGACTTCATCCATCTGAAGGAGGGCATGACGCGCATCAACGTGAAGATCAAGGCCGGAGAGGAAACCGAGATCAACGGTCAGGGTCCGCACATTGACGACGAGGCGCTCGCGGCGCTCATGGAGCGCGTGGACGCGATCACGGACGGCGACACGATCATCATCGCAGGAAACGTGCCGAACACCATGCCGGACGACATTTACGAGCAGATTCTCGCCCGTCTGGAGGGCAGGGATGTGCGCATCGTGGTGGACGCCACGAAGCAGCTGCTCGTCAACGCACTCAAGTTCAAGCCCTTCCTCATCAAGCCCAACCGCCAGGAGCTGACCGAGCTCTTCGGCGTGGAGGTCAAGACGGCGGAGGACACCGAGCGTTATGCCCGGAAGCTGCAGGAGATGGGCGCGAGAAACGTGCTCGTTTCGCTCGGCGGCGAGGGCGCGATGCTCGTGGACGAGAACGGCGAGACCCACAAGGCCGGAACGATCCGCCGCAAGGTGCTCAACACCGTCGGCTCCGGCGACAGCATGGTGGCAGGCTTTGTGGCCGGATACATCAAAACCGGCGACTACGGCTACGCCCTGAAGCTCGGCAGCGCCTGCGGCAACGCCACCGCCTTTTCGCAGGGACTGGCCGAACGAGAACTGATCGACGAACTGTTACAGCTATTCTAAGAGAGGAGAACGCTTATGCGCATTACTGACCTGCTCAAAAAAGACGGCATCGTGCTTGGCGCTGCCCCGGCAGACAAGCGCGCCGCCATCGACCAGCTGGTTGCGCTGCATGAAAAATGCGGCAACCTGCTCGACGTGGACGCCTACAGGGAGGGCATCCTCAAGCGCGAGGAGATGGGCACCACCGCCATCGGCATGGAGATCGCCATCCCCCACGCCAAAAGCGAGGCCGTGAAGGCTCCCGCGCTCACGGCGCTGACCGTGCCGGACGGCGTGGACTACGGCTCCCCCGACGGCATGCCCTGCAAGCTGCTGTTCATGATCGCCGCGACGACCGACGGCGACGTGCATCTGGAAGTGCTCGCGCGCATGATGCAGATGCTGATGGACCCGGGCTTCACCGATGATCTGAAGGCCGCGAAGACGCCGGAGGAATTCCTCGCCGTGATCGACGCGAAGGAGACCGAGAAATTCCCCGAGGAGCCCAAGGAAGAAGCCGCTCCCGCTGCGGCTGCTGCCGCGCCCGCGGCAAAGGCCGGTCCGCGCGTGCTCGCCGTGACCGCCTGCCCCACCGGCATCGCCCACACCTACATGGCGGCCGAAGCCCTGCAGAAGGCGGGCGAGGCGATGGGCATCAACATTAAGGTCGAGACCAACGGCTCCGGCGGCGCGAAGAACGTGCTGACGGCGCAGGAGATCGCCGAGTGCGACGGCATCATCATCGCCGCCGACAAGTCCGTCGAGACCGCGCGCTTTGACGGCAAGCCCGTCTATTCCACCAAGGTCGCCGACGGCATCCACAAACCCGAGGAGCTGATCAACAAGATTCTGAACGGCGAGGCTCCCGTCTTCCACTCCGACAAGAAGGCCGACGCCTCCGCTGCCGCCGCGGGCGACAACGAGTCCTTCGGCCGCAAGCTCTACAAGCACCTGATGAACGGCGTCAGCCACATGCTGCCGTTCGTCGTGGCGGGCGGTATCTTCATCGCCATCGCGTTCCTGATCGACGCCGCTGCCGGCGTCACCGGCGGCGCGGACTTCGGCTCCCACACCCCGGTCGCCGCGTGGTTTAAGACCATCGGCGGCTATGCCTTCAACTTCATGCTCCCGCTGCTGGCCGGCTTCATCGCCATGTCCATCGCCGACCGTCCGGGCCTGCTCGTCGGCTTCGTCGGCGGCACGCTCGCGGCAAACGGCGCGACCTTCGCCGACCCCGGCGCTGCGGCCACCATCCCCTCCGGCTTCCTCGGCGCGCTGCTCGCCGGCTTCATCGGCGGCTGGCTGATGAAGCAGTGCATGAAGCTCTGCGAAAAGATGCCCCGCTCGCTCGAGGGCATCAAGCCCGTGCTCGTCTTCCCGCTCGCGGGCCTCGGCATCATCGGCGTGATGATGTGCGCGGT
>CAMJHX010000108.1 GCA_946405655.1 uncultured Clostridia bacterium | reverse complement strand
CCCTTTGCTTGTTGAGTGTGAGTTTGTTTTTGTTTTTGAGTTTGTTTTTGCAGTTGTATTTGGTATACGTTCGGATACGTTCGTATGCGTTCGCATCCTATATGGGCAATATTCACGACGGAGCACGGAAGGCTTCTTCCCTCCGTCGTGAATTTTTCACAAAACCCTCTTTCTTTTTTGTTCTGTATGCGTTATAATGAACACAGATTCCTCGAAAGGAGTGAAACCCATGAAGTTCACATTCACCGAAAAGAAGATGGAGCCCTCTGAGAATCTGCGTGCCTATGTGGAAAAGAAGGCCGGCAAGATTGATCGTCTCTTCAAAAACGAGAGCGAAGCCTTTGTCACCTTCAGCACGGAGCGCGGCCGTTTCCTGGTGGAGCTGACCATCAAAAACAACGGCATGTTCTTCCGTGCGCACGAGCTCACGAGCGACATGTATGCGTCTGTGGACAGCGCCGTGGCGACCATCGAGCGGCAGATCCGCAAGAACAAGACCCGTCTTGCCAAGCGTCTGCGCGAGGGCGTGGAGCGCGAGGTCGAGGCCATCCCCACCACGGCGGACGACGAGGCCGAGCCGGAGGAATTCCAGGTCATTCGCCGCAAGCACTTCGCCATCAAGCCCATGAGCGCCGAGGAAGCCATCCTGCAGATGAACCTGCTGGAGCATGAGTTCTTCGTGTTCAAGGACAGCGAGGCGGACGAGGCCTTCAGCGTGGTCTACCGCCGCAAGCAGGGCGGCTACGGCGTCATCTCGGACGACGTTGAATAATTATAATAATCCAAAGGAGCTGCCAGATGGCAGCTCCTTTTTTCTGTCTGTAACACTTGCTGAGAGTGGAGAGTTGAGAGTGGAGAGAAAGGAAACTCCACGCTCCACTCTCAACTCTCCACGTTTGGCTTATTCTCCAAGCTTGCGATCCTTCTCAATAATCGCCTCCACCGCCTGCTGGACTGCGGTCTCGAAGCCGAGCTTTTTGAGCATGTGCACACCCTCGATCGTCGTGCCGCCGGGGGAGCAGACCTGATCGCACAGGGCGATCGGGTGCTCGTCGCTCTCACGGGTGAGCTTCGCCGCGCCGAGGGTCGCCTGCGTCGCCAGCTGCTCTGCCAGCGGACGGGGAAGCCCCGCCTTCACGCCCGCGGAGGCGAGCGCATCGATATACACATGCACAAACGCGCCGGAAGCTCCGGCGAGCGCCATGAACGCCGCGAACAGATGCTCCGGCACATCGAACACCTCGCCGACGGCGGAGAACATCTCGCGCACGATCTGCATTTGCTCCTCGGTGGCATATTTGCCGCCGCAGATCCCGCTCGCCGCCGCGCCCACGCGGGCGTTGATGTTCGGCATCACGCGCACCACGCCGACGCCCTCGGGAAGCTGCGCCTCATAATACGTCGTGGGCTTGCCCGCCGCGATGGAGACGAGGAGCTTGTCCTTCGTCATCTCCGGCGTCACGAGCGGGAGTACGTCCGGCAGCATCTGGGGCTTTACCGCCAGCACCACCACGTCCGCCATCTGCACGACTGCCGCGGCACTCTCACAGGGGACGAGGCCGATCTCGTGCCAGAGCGCGAGCGTCTTGCCCTCCGAGCGGTTGAAGCCGCAGAGCGTGTCGTCCGCGAAATTGCCGCTCGCCGCCATCCCGCGCAGGATGGCCGAGGCCATATTGCCGAGTCCGATGAATCCGTATACCATGTCTGTCGCTCCTTTCAGATGAGTCCGAAACCAATGACGCCGCCGAGGACGCCGAATGCCGCGCCGACGAGCACGTCCCGCTCAAAATGCACCGCCGACGCCACGCGCAGCGCGCCGAGCACTATGCCGAGAGAGATCAGCGTCCAGCCGATCCACGGCTCGAGCCAGCAAAAGCACGTTCCGATCACGAAGATCGAGAACACGTGGCGGCTCGGAAAGCTCCGCCCCGGCGTCTCGCGCGGCAGCAGCGGCTCGAGGCCGTAGATCTCGAACGGCCGCGGCAGATCGAGCGCATGCCGCACCGCGCTGAGCACCACGAACGGAATGCCGCACGTGAGCACGAGCCGCAGCGTCAGCTTCGGGTCATGAAGCCCCGGGCGCCAAAGCACGCCATACGCAAACGCAGCCACCGCGCCCGCAACGCAGACGCCGTTGACCGCCCGCAGCGCGGGAATGCGATGCGGAGAGGAATGAAACCAGTCGGAAACCGACTGCAGTTGTTCTTTGGTCATAAAGCCTCCAAAAAGTGTGGAAGGTGGAGTGTGGAGTGTGGAGTTTAAATGTGCGCTCCGCGCGTTTCAATCTGTCGGCGCAAGCCGACACCATCACTCCAAACTCCACACTCCAAACTCCACACTGTCGTCAACCAAGATCCCGGTACAGGAACGTCACGATCTGCCCTCTGGTGCAGGGGCTGTCCGGGGCAAAGGTGGTTTCCGTCATGCCGGTGGTGATCGCCTGCTCCACCGCCCAGAGCACCGGGGCGTAATAGTATTCCGCCGCGTCCACGTCCGCGAACGGGTTTTCCGCCTGTGCCGCGGGCTTTCCGGCATAGCGCCAGAGGAAGGTGACGGTCTGCGCGCGCGTGACGGTGCTGTCCGGCGCGAACGTGGTCTCCGTCATGCCGGTGGTCACGCCGAGCTCCACCGCCCAGAGCACCGCGCTGTAATAATATTCATTCGGGTCCTGAACGTCCGAGAAGGGCGACTCGGCCGACGCCGGCTGCGGGCAGCCGGCCGCGCGCCAGAGAAATGTGACCATCTGCGCGCGGGTGCACGAGCCGTCCGGCGAAAACAGCGGTCCGTCGTTGCTCGTGCCGGTCGTGATGCCGTTTGCCACCGCCCAGGTCACGCTCTCGGCGTAATAAATGTCCGCGCTCACGTCGATAAAGGGGTTGTGCTTCTCGCCGCGTGTGGCGGGGATGGTCTCCTCGAACGTCTTGCCGCAGACGGGGCAGACGTAGTGGCGTGTGCCGTCCGTGTCCCTGGTGGCGAGGGGGCTGGTCCAGCCGCCCTCGAGCGTGTGCGCGATGGCGTTTTCCACAAAGCCGGTCAGCCGCGGGAAGCCCCAGCCGTAATTCACGTCCCTGCCCGCGTAGCCGAGATCCTCGCTGCCGGCGCGCAGATTGTTATAGATCTGCGCGGGGGAGAAGTCCTCGCACAGCAGCATGTCCGCCGCGACCGCCGTCACGTGCGGGGCGG
Source organism: uncultured Clostridia bacterium (assembly GCA_946405655.1). Taxonomy (GTDB): domain Bacteria; phylum Bacillota; class Clostridia; order Oscillospirales; family Oscillospiraceae; genus CAG-103. The sequence goes on along the minus strand of CAMJHX010000108.1, from coordinate 2,043 downwards.
CAAAGGAGGTGCCTTTGTCGATCTTCTCCGCGCCGCCGAGCGTGATCATTTTCAGACCGCTGCCGGGCGCTGCGAAGTCCACGGAGCTGCCGAAGTTTGAGAAGCTCTCGAAGTTCAGCGTGCTGTTCACGGCCGAGACCGAGATCGTCGTCTCATAGCTCGCGGGGTAGCAGGTGTTCGCGTCCGCGCCGCGGTTGCCGGCGGCGCAGATCACCGTTTTGCCGTGTGCCTGCAGGCGGTCGAGCATGTCGTTGAGGAAGGTGTAGCTGCTGTCGGCGCGCTCCCAGCCGAGGCTCATGTTGATGATGTTCGCGCCGTGGTCCAGCGCGTACTGCAGCGCGGAGAGAATCCGCGCGCGCGAGGCGGAGCCGGAGTCGTCGAACACGCGCAGCACCATGATCTCCGCGTTCTCCGGCAGCAGATCATACAGCAGCGACGTGACCATCGTGCCGTGTCCGGCGGCGGAGCCGGAGGTGATGTCGGTCAGATCGGCGGTGGCGTTCACGAAGTCATAGCTGTCCTCAGAGAGCGGGCGCTCCGTGAAAAGCGGTACCGTCATGTCCGCGCCCGTGTCCAGCACGGCGACGGTCACATGGCGATCCTTCAAGTGCGCTGCGGCCTGCTCGTTGTTTCGAAACTGCTCGAGCCCCATCTCGGCGGCGCCCCAGCTGCGGGCGGTGTAGCCGCCGGAGAGCGAGGGCGTCTCGGTCGGATCAGGGTCCACGTCGCTCGTGCCGCCGTCATCGAGCACGCGCGCGCCGGTCTCCGGCGTGTCAAGAAATGCTCTGTCCGCGCCGTAAAACGCCACGGCGTCGAGGGCTTCTTCCTCGCTCTCAAATTCCAGCACGAACATGCCGAGATCCGCATAGCGGATGGCGCGCTTTGCGCCGCAGAAGGTTTCTGCGTCCTCCGCCAGCAGCAGCACGCGCACCGGCTCTTTTGCTGCTCCCAGTGAGAGCGTTCCCGCCTTCGGCGCGAGCGCCTCCGCCAGCTCCTCGGGCGAGGAGACGTCGAGATACGGCTTTGCCGCGAATGCGCTGCCCGTCAGGGTCAGCACGAGCGCAAGCGCGAGAAAAATGGTCCAAAATCTGCGTTTCATAGGGTTCTCCTTGTTCAGTCCTCCGCGATCGGCAGATAGCGGAGATTGCGGTCCACATCGCCCTCGATCCCGTCGACCGAGCCGGTGTAGGTGTACTGCCAGTAGGTGTGCGCGTAGTACCAGTCGTCTGCCACGTCGTCCGCCGTGAGCCAGAGCTCCGCCCCGGCGAGCTTGCCGAGATCGTAGTCATAGCAGCCCTGCCAGCGGTTGAAGTAGACGCCCGGGGTGTAGCCCTCGGCGCGGATCTCGCTGCAGAACGCCTGCGCATAGGCGGTCATCTGGCTGCCGATCACGCCGTCCGTGCGCGCGGCGTCGTCGCCGATCGTCTCCCAGTCAAACATGAGCGGGAGCGTCACGTCATATTTCTTCGCCGCCTGCACGAGCCAGCGCGCCTCCTCCACGGCCTCGTCCTCGGTCGTCGCCTGCGAGAAGAAATAGAGCCCGATCTCGAGCCCCGCGTCCAGCGCGCCCTGCGCGTTCTGCGCGAAGTTTTGATCCGGATTGATGTTGCCGTCGGTGTAGCCGCGGTAGCCCGCGCGGATCATGGCAAAATCGATGCCGTCCGCTTTCACGGCGTCCCAGTCGATCTCGCCCTGAAAATAGCTCACGTCCACGCCCTGCTGCGCGATGACGGCGTCGCCCGTATAGCTTACCATCTCGCCGTCGTCCGGCGTGTAGAAATCCGCCGCGGAGAGCGTGTTCACCTCCGCGCCCTTCCAGGGATAGACCCAAACGAGCGCCGAGCCGTTGTGCACCTCCGCCATGCCCGCGTGGGGGTCTCTGTGAAAGCAGCCCGTGAAGCTGAGCAGACAGGCGAGCAGCAGCAAAACCGCGCCCGCGCGTCTGAATCGGTCGAAAAATAGGTGAAACTGTCTCATGACCGCAGTATACCATACTTATATGAGATGTGCAAACCGGCGCGGACGCTTGACAATTGCCGCGCC
>CAMJHX010000107.1 GCA_946405655.1 uncultured Clostridia bacterium | reverse complement strand
CCGCCGGGAGCATCGCGCACGGCTTTTTCCGGTCGCTGGACGGGTCGGCGCTGCCGGTCATCGTTGTGATCTCATGCTCATTTTGAAATGTTCCGCCGGCATAATGCGCGGATCTTCGCTCCAGCTGCGCGCGCTCCGCCCGGTCGGGCAGACTGCCGACCGACGGCCAGAACCGCAGAAAGGCGAGGCCGGCCGCCGCGAGGACGACCAGCGCCAGCGCGAGAAACAGGATTAGTTTCAACACCATTCTGAGCACTTCTTCACTCCTGCAGGCGCGAGAGAAGCTCCCGCCTGGCCTTTTCCGCCTGCTTGAGCATATCCCGCGCCGCTTCCTTCGCGCTCCGGGATACGCCCGGGGTATCGAGAATCTTCTGATACCACCGGATGGTATCATCGCAGCGCTGAAGCTCCTGCCGCAGCTGGTTTTCATCGCGTGTTGTCATGGGTGCATCCTCCCGTCATTGCCGTTTTTTTCAATATACCACACCTCAGCGCTCCCGACAACCGATGAGGCACTGGAGATCAGCTCAGTTTTAGTTTATTAACCATAATATATATTACGTTAATATCAGGAAGGAGCTGTTTCATAGGCCGAGCCGGGCGGCTCTGCCTGCCTCTAACCAAGCATATGATAACGGCGGGGATTGCTCCCCGCCGTTGGTGGTGTTGATTTGGATTCGTTTCGATTCGCAAGCTCGTGCCGTCTTCGTTACACTGCTCCGCGCTGGAGGAACGTGACGATCGCGGCGCGGGTGCAGGTTATTTCGGGGCTGAAGTGCATGCTGTCCGTACCATTGGTGATCTCCTGCTCCACCGCCCAGCGGACGGCAGGGGCATACCAGGCGTCGGCAGCGACGTCCTCGAAGGCGATGTCTCCGGTGCTCTCGGGGCTGCCGGCGGCGCGGAAGAGGAAGGTCACGATCTGCGCACGAGTGCACTCCGCGTCCGGGCTGAAGGCATCAGACGCCGTGCCGTTCGTGATCTTCTGCTCCACTGCCCAGAGGACGGCTTTGTAATAGTAAGCATCCTCAGACACATCCTTGAAGGGATTTTCGGTCGCGGTCGGCTCCGGCTCGCCCGCAGCGCGCCAGAGGAACGTGACCGCCTCGGCGCGGGTACAGTCCTTCGCCGGGGAGAACATCGTATCGCTCGTTCCGGTCGTGATACCATGGGTCACCGCCCACTGCACCGCGTCGTGATACCACGCGTCGGCAGCAACATCCGCAAACTCCTTCGGCACGAAGGCCGCCTGCACGCGGTTAACGCCGGCGGGCATGGGGAAGGTCAGGTCTGTGACCGTCGTCTCTGCGCCATCGGCGTCCGTGAGCGTGAGCGACTGGAAGACATAGCCCGGATCGGGCTGCGGCGAGACGGTGACGTTGGTACCCTTCGGCGCGATCATCGGATAAAGCGTGACGCCGCCGTGCTCGATCTGGCGCGGAGCCAGCGCGCCGGCGTCCGCCGGATAATACGGCACGTCCACCCCAGTGAGCGACTGCAGCCAGGTATTGCCGTTGGCGCGCTTGACGTCGAGGGTATTGATCATGACATCACGGGCGCGCTGGCGCTTGCCGTCCACGTCCGGGTTCATGATGCTGCTGACGGCGCTGACAACATAGAGCTTATCGTTCACACAGCCGAGATACATCATCTCATGGCCGCTGAAAAACAGCGTTGCGCCGAGCGGGAGCGCCTGGATCGCCATGGTCTTCTGCGCGTCCGTGAGGCCGGTCAGGTTGAGCTGGAGCACCGGCATTTTCTGCTGCCAGTTCGTGTTGCGCGCAAGCTCCAGACCGAAGCATTTATAGATATTGCGCACATAGCCGGAGCAGTCGTCCGCAAGCATCATGCCGCCCCAGCCGTAGGCGTCGCCGAGGACGGCAAGCGCGACCCGGGCGATATTCTCCTGCGTCATGGGGAGATAACCGACGGAGACGGCAGCGCTCTCCGCGACAAGACAGAGCTTTTTGGCATAGCTTCCGTCGTCATTGCGCACGGGGAGATAGACAACGTGGTTGTTATAGGCAGCGCGGTTATTCACAAGCGCGTTGCGATCCTCGAGCTCCACGCGCTCCAGCGCCGTGCCCTGCGTGAGCAGACGGCGGGAGACCTCCGGCGCGACGAGGGAGAGCGCGGTCGTATAGGTTCCCCAGACAACGAGCGTATCCTCCCGGGCAAAGTCCCACGCGGAGAGCCACTCGTCCCTGTCGGCGCAGACGGCCACATCCTCCGCCGGCACCCAGCCGGGACAGCAGACGGAGTGGACAAGATAGAACGCGCCGTCGGCGCTCTCGGCATAGATCACAAGCGGTTCATTGACGCGCACGCCGGTGAGGTGCTGATAGTCAAACTCCGGGTCGGCGGGATCATCGAGGATCTGCTCGTTCGAGGGGAAGGTGTGCAGCGTGGTGCGGTTCACCGCAACGGCATAGCGCACGGGCTGCTCGTCGCTCGCGTTGGGGTCTGCCATATTGCGGACCATCGCTTCATAGAACGCCTCGTCGGCGGCGCTGCCGTCCGTCTGGTAGGTCCAGCCGAGGTAATAGGCAGCATCAGCCTTGCCGCTGCGCAGCAGCGCCTCGCACTGGGAGACGCCGTTGATCGTCTCGGGCGCGTTTTTGAGATCATACATGTTCGTGCCGGGCTCGGCGATGTTCGCGGCGTTCTGCGCGGCGATCTCCTCCGGCGTCATGAGCAGGGCGGTCGGGGCGTTCTGCAGGTCCGACCAGTATGCCGGCCTGGACATGGCAGACGTCACGTCCGGCATGAGCGCGCCGAAAGCCGACGTGCCGAGCGAAAGCGCAAGGCAAAAGCAGAGCAGCAGCGCGATCATTGTTTTGGGTCTGAAACCGTTTTTCATAGTGTTTCCTCCGGTTAAGATTGAGTGCCCGTTCATTTTATCACATTTTGCATCGCACTACAAACACATCTTCGTGTAACAAGCGAAAACCGCTCCCTCGGGGCGCGGTTTTCGGGGGAGCTCACAGGCCGACGGACTGCAGCGCCTGATCCAGATCCGAAATGATATCCTCCACATCCTCCAACCCGACGGAGAAGCGCAGGAAGCCGCGCCGGAATTGCTCCGGATAGAGCTGGATGCGCTCGTCGTAGCTCGGCTGCGGGAAGATGAGGCTCTCGTCATGCCCGAGGGAGACGGCGAAGGTGACGACCTTCAGCGCGGCGCAGAAGCGCTCGACGGTCTTATCGTCCGTATCCAGCCCGAAGGAGATGACGCCGCCGAAGCCGTTTTGCATCTGCTTTTGCGCGACGGCAAAGCCCGGATTGCGCTCGAGCCCGGGATAGGACACGAACGTGACGTTCTCCCGCTGCTCGAGCCAGCGGGCAACGCGCAGCGTGGAGGCGTTGATGCGCTCCATGCGCAGCGGGAACGTGACCGAGCCGCGGAAGATCTGCCAGGCGTTGAACGGGCTGATGACCGCGCCGACGTTCACCTGCGCCTCATAGCGGATGCGGTCCATGGTCTCGAGATCGTTGGAGACAATGGCGCCTCCCTGCGCGTCGCCGTGGCCGTTGACGTACTTTGTGAGCGCGTCCACGACGAAGTCCGCGCCGAGATCGAGCGGACGCTGGTTGAGGGGCGAGGCGAAGGTGTTGTCCACGCTCAGAAGCGCGCCGGCAGCGTGTGCGATCTCGGCAACGGCGGCGATGTCCGTAACGCCGACGGTGGGGTTGTCCGGCGTTTCGATGTGCACAAGGCGCGTGCCGGGCGTGATCGCCTGTTTCACCGCGTCGAGATCCGTCATATCGACCATGACGGTCTCCACGCCGAATTTGCAGTTGAAGAGCTCATGGAACATGCGGTAAACCGCCATGTAGCTCACGTTCGGATAGACGACGCGGTCGCCGGTTTTGAGCAGCGTCCAGAACAGCGCGTGCAGCGCGCCGACGCCGCTGGCGAGGACGATGGCGTCCTTCGCGCCGTAGAGCGCCGCGATCTTCTCCTCCAGCCAGTGCTGGTTGGCGTTGCCGTTGCGGGCATACATGAGCAGATCCGTGGACGAATAGTTCACCTGCGAGAGATCGTCCGGCAGCTTATAGCTGTTGGCCATATGCAGCGGGCGGCGCACGGCGCCGGTCTCGGCGTCGTAATCCGTGCCGGTATGGACCGCCTGTGTCGCGAGACCATAGGCTTCAAATTTGTTTTCCTTTTCTGCCATTTTCGTTCGCTCCTTTTATTCATACAGCGCCGGGCGGCGCAGCGCGGTATAGGGCTTGCGCGCTCTCGTCTCTGCGGCGGCGTTCAGATCCGCCTCGGCGAAGAGCAGCTGCTCAGAGTCGTCCGCGAGCGCGGTCAGGCTGCCCTCGTAATCCGCGACCATCGACTCGCCGGAGAAGACCATCTCTCCCTCTGCGCCGACGCGGTTGCACATGGCGATGTTCACGCTGTTTTGAAACGCCTGCACGCGGATCTCCCACTGGAACAGGTCGGACGGCTCCGCCTTCGTGTTCGCCGTGGGGATCAGGATGAGATCCGCCCCGCGCAGCGCGAGCGTGCGCACGCTCTCGGGATAGTGCCGGTCAAAGCAGACGACGATGCCGATGCGCCCGAGCGGGGTTTGAAACACGCCGAAGCCCTCCTCCGAGGGGGTGTAATAATCCTGCTCATAGAAGCATGCCGCCTGCGCGATGTGCACCATCTTCTGGCGGCCGAGGATCTCGCCGTGATCGTCGATGAGCAGGCTCATATCATAGCGCCGCCCGTTTTCCTCGATGTAAAAATTCGGCGCGGCATAGATGCCCGCCTCGCGGCAGGCTTGCTGCACGCCGCGGACATAGCGGCTGTCCGGCGCGATCGCCCAGCGGGACGCGTCCTGAGCCTCATACTGCGGAAAAAAGGGCGAGAGCTGGATCTCCGGAAAGCAGATCAGCCGCGCACCCTGCGCCGCGGCGGAGAAGATCCGCGCGCGGGCGCGCTCAAAGTTCTCGTCCATGTTTTCGGTCATGCGCATTTGACACAGCGCAAGCTTCACAGCACATTCCTCCCCTGCGTTTGGGTTGACTTTTTCTGTCATTCGCAGTATAACTTTTTTATCCTATTAAGTCAATAGGATATTGAAACGGAGGGATGCATATGGCGCGCATCGTGGTGGGGCTCTCCGGCGGCGTGGACAGCGCTGCCGCCGCGGGACTGCTGCAGGCGCAAGGACACGAGGTCATCGGCGTGACACTGCGCACCTGGGACTCCGGCACCAGCCGCTGCTGCAAAATCGACGACGCGCGGGA
>CAMJHX010000106.1 GCA_946405655.1 uncultured Clostridia bacterium | reverse complement strand
CCTCTTTGAACAGGCGCAAAATGTCTGCATTTCAACTTTTTTCGCTTTCGCTCTCTGTGGAGCGGAAGTGACGATTCAATTTAACCGTTAATTCATGAGGGCAAAAAAGGCACCCGGCTTTTCGTCGGGTGCCTTTGGAATCCAATCAGGAATCGTAGAAGTGCTGTCCCTCATCCGTGACGAGGCGCTCGGTCATGGGATAGGCAAAGATGGCGTCGTTTTCGGCGTTTGCGTCCAGATAGTCGGCAAACTCCCGGGCGTACCATTTCGCCATCTCGAGATTGTGCATCAGATAGTGGCCGCAGTTGACGGGCGCGGCGCCGGGCACGTCCTGCGCGTCCTCCACGGCGCGGAAGGCGCTGCGCACCAGATCATAGAGCTCCCGCGGCGCGCGGCTGCCCTTGAGGATGAGATAGAAGCCCGTGAGACAGCCCATCGGTCCCCAATAGATGACCTCGTCCTTCCACGCAGGATCGTTGCGGAGGTTGGTGGCGATGATGTGCTCCAGCGAATGCATGGCGCCGACGTCGATGACCGGCTCGCGGTTCGGACGCTTCAGGCGAATATCATAAGTCGTGACGGTCTGGTCGCCCAGATGATCCACGCGGCTGGTGAAAATGCCGGGGACAATGCGGGTATGGTCGACCGAAAAGCTTTGAATCATTTCCATTTTCTTTTCTCCTTTTTATGATGGTTGGTTTGGATCTCTTCCTCGCACGCGCACAGGATTTCCTCCACAGGCGCGCCCCAGATGTCGAGTCCGGTCGCCTTGATGAGTTCGACCTCCGGGATGCCGTAAAAGCGCTTTGCCAGCGCCTCCACATAGCCGAAGCCGAAGGCCTCGGGGAAATCGTCTCCCCCGACGGTGGTGACGTAATAGAGCTTTTTCGCCCGGCAGAGTCCCTCGGGTACGCCCTCGGGCGTATAGCGAAAGGTGACGCCGACGACGTTGATCTGCTCGAGATATGCCTTCAGCGCCGCCGGAAACGAGAGATCCCAGAAGGGCGCCGCGAGCACGATGGTATCCGCCGCGGCAAACTGGCGGGCGAGGTCGAACATGGGATCGGCGTAGTCCTGCGCCGCAAGCAGCTGATCGCGCTTTTGCAGGAAGGCCTCATCGACCGGCGGAAGCGTGACGTCCGCCAGGCGCAGCTCCGCCACGGGCTCGCCCAGCGCGGTGAGCAGGCAGTCGGCCAGTCTCTTTGTGCGGGAGTCTGCGCGCACACAGGCGTTGATGAAAAGCAGCATAGCATCGTTTCCTTTCCGGTCAAAAGACCTTGAACTGCGTGCGGAAGAAGATCCCCGGCAGAATGCTTTGATAGAGCGCGGTATAGACCGCGCGCAGCTCATCGGCGGTGTGGGTCTTCCCCGTCGGCACCTCGAGGATGCGATAGTCCGCGCCGAAGACGCGGGAGGTCAGGTCGGTTTGCAGGTATCCGCTGCGGAGATAAAACCGCAGCCGCCGCTCGCGCTGCGCGCGGCTCTCCGCGTCGGGCGCCTTCTCCGGGTCCTCCACCTCGCCGATGACGCAGTCCGCGTCCTGCAGACGCGAGGCGAGCATCGGAAGGAAGACGGAGCCGAGCCCCTCGTCCCGGTGCTCCGCCGCGATTGCGAGATAGTCAAACAGATAGTTCCGCCCGAGGCGAACGAAGAAGGCATAGCCCAAGAGTTCGTCGGCGTCGAAGAGCCCGTAGCAGTCATAGGCGTCCTGCTCCCACGAGCGCCGAAGAGACGCCAGAGGGCGAAGCTCATTGCGGACGAAATCCTTCTTCATGCGGGTCCGATAGAGCGCTTCGATCTGCGCGAAGTCTGTCAGCCGTCGAACCGTCAGTTGTTCTCTTTCCTCGTGTTCCATGGCGAATGATGCGGTCAATTGATCACCGTGGTGATGACAGGCTTGCCCTCGCGGTCGAGCAGGGGCGTCATGCCTCCGGCGTAGCCGCTCGCGTGAAACAGATAGTTGACGCCCGTCTCCCGATCCACCCAGATCTCGATGGTCGAGAGCGTTCCCTGCGAATAGGTCTTTTCAAAACGATCGTTCTTTGCCATGTTTATTCCCCTTTCGGTATCGTAATCGTAAATCCGCCGAGCTCCGGCGCGGCGTTTTCGATCAGGTCGCGCAGCCACCATTCGTAGGCATAGCCCTCGGCGCAGCGGAAAAACGGCTCGCACCCGCGCATGGCGAGGAGCGTCTCGCGCTCCTGGGCGAGATCGCCGCGCCAGTAGGCGTCCATGGCGGCATAGAAAAACGCGGCGGCGCGGCGGCGATCACGGTGCGTGAGCGGGTTGCGGACGCACATGTCGTTCACGTTCCGCACGGAATACCGCTGCTGCTGCTTCTGCTGCCAGCGGGTGAAGTGCAGCAGCGTGCGGTCCTTCTGCCCGGTCTCGGCTGCCCACGCGTCCACGTTGACGCGGCGGGGCGTATAGGTGATCGCGTCCGGCGTGAGATCGAGCATGCTGTATCCGGTGGGATAGGCGAGCAGATACTCCGTGATGAGCTCGGTGAGGCCTTCCTCCTCCAGCACATAGCGCGTGTGGAGGTGCCCGCTGAGATAGAGCGGCACATCGTATGCCTGAAGAAGCGCCGCGAAGCGGTCGGCGTTTTCCAGATAGAGCCCGCTGCGCGACGGATCGCGCCCCTCGGCGGTGAGGATGTTATAGTGCCCCGCGCAGAGGACGGGGAGATGGTGCTCCCTTGCCGTCTCGAGCATCTGCTCCGCCCACCGGAGCGTCATGTCGGAGAAGAACGCCTCGTCATCCGTCCGGTACGGCGCGTCCGGCAGATCGATGGCGGCGTGATCATAGCCCCCGGCGTCCATCATGAGGACGCAGAGATCCTCTCGCATGACGCAGTAGCTGAGCGAGGCGTCATCGCGGCTGAAGGCGTCGTCATAGCCGAAATCGGCATAGAGGGCGGCAAACTCCCGCTGGGTGACCGGCGCGAGATCGTGGTTTCCGGGCAGGACGAGGATGCGCAGCCCGCCCGCCTCCGCCGCGCGGAGCTTTTCGGCGAGTGCCTCATGGTGCTCGCGGCGGCCCAAGTTCACGATATCCCCGGTGAGGAGCAGAAGCTCCGCTCCCTGCTCCTGCGCGTCATAGAGCAGCGCGTCGATGAGCTCCGGGTTATAGGCGACGGCGCCGAGGCTGGCTTTTTTGCTGGTGTTGTCCGGGTCGAAATGCAGATCCGACGCGACCGCAATGCGCAGTCCCTCCGCCTCCGGCATGGGCGACGGGGTCGGGACGGCGGGCGCATTGCCGCAGGCGCTGAAGATCAGCGCCATGAGGCAGAGCAGCGCCGCGAGACGGCGCCTCATGAGGTCACCTGCCTGTTTTGGAAGACGCGGAGCGATTCCAGCAGGTGCTGGTGGCGGATCGCCGTGGCGTCAAAGCGCACGGTGTGGAAGGCAAACTGCATGATCGGACCCATGCAGAAGGCGAAGATCAGCGTGCCGACGCCGACGGGGCCGCCCAGAAGCCAGCCCGCCAGCGTGACGCCGCTCAAAAGCGCGATGCTCACAGCGCCGATCGGAATACGCTGAAAGCGTTTCGCAAGACCGACGAGGAGCGTGTCGCGCGGGCCGCAGCCGAGCGCGGCGGACATATAGAAATACTGCGTATAGGCGAGGATGACGAGACCGAGCAGCATCATCCCCACGCCCGAGAGCAGCGAGGAGCAGGGCTGCACCAGATCAAGATAATTGAAAAAATCCACGGTCTTGCCGACAACGATCGCGTCGATGAACATGGCAAGTCCGATCGGCTCGCGCAGGAGCACGTCGACGGCAAGAATCGCAAAGGAGATGGCGACGGAGGCCGTGCCGTAAAGGATGCCGAGCGTTTTGGAAACGCCGATGCTCAGCACGTCCCACGGGCCGACGCCGATGTTCGCCTGAATCGCGAGATAGATCCCGAAGCCGTTGGCAAACAGGGAGACCGCCGCGAGGAGCATATTCAGCAAAATCGCGCGCGGCGCTGCATTGCTCTGAAGCGCGGCTTTTGAAAGACCAAACACGGCGTGCGCCTCCTTTCCGTGGGAGTAGATGAGTTAAACGGATTATAGCACGTTCTGCGGGGAATGCCAATGATTTGTGGTTCCGTCAGCCTCGCGAAATTTACATTTCCTATATGAGAACGCCGGATTTGGCGTTCATCTCTATGGAAGGGAATGTGAAGAATGGGCTATGAACAGGAAAGCCGGAGGCTGACGGAGGCGGCGGCGCGGGTTTTGCCGGCGGATTTAGCGGGGTATCTCGAGGAAACCCGGGAAGCCCTGCTGCCGGAGGGTCGGGAGTTTGCGGCGTACATGCGCGGAAAGCTCCGGGAGAAGGGGCTTTTGCAGCAGGAGGTCTTTCTTGCGGCGGACGTCTCGGAAAACTACGGCTATAAGCTGATCGCGCAGGAGAAGCACACGCGGAATCGAAACGTGATCCTCCGGCTGTGCATCGCGGCGCGCTTTACGCCGGAGGAGACGCGCGAGGCGCTGACGCTCTACGGCATGGCGCCGCTGCACGGGCGGATTGCGCGGGACGTGGCGCTGCTCTCCGCGCTCGCCGGAGGACTGCGGGGCGTTCACGAGGTCGACGCTATGCTGCGCAGGCTCGGGATGGCGCCGCTGGTGGACGATGGCGAGGAATAAAAAGCAGCCCCGTTCTCACCGTTTTGGTGGGAACGGGGACAGCTTTGCTCTGCTATACTGTGGAAAAAAGGAGGGATTTCGGATTGAAACGGAAAAAGCCGATTTATAAGCGCTGGTGGTTCTGGGGACTCGTCGTGATCGTGCTGATGCTCCTCGGATCGCAGCGCAATACCCGCCCCGCAGCGCGGCAGGAGGCCGCCGCCATCGTCACACCCGCGCCGAGAGAGACGAGCGCACCGACGCCGGAGGCAGCGCCCACGCCCGCACCGGTCGCGGATGAGAACGCGATCCGCCCGGAGGTGAAGGAGTTTCTCGATTCCTACGAGGCGTTCATCGACGAATACGCGGCGTTCATGGAGCGGTACGCGAATTCGGATTCCGACAATCTCGCCGCCATGATGGGCGACTACGCGAGCTTTATGAGCCGGTACGCGGACTTTGCCGAGAAGCTCGACGCGATGGACGAGAGCGAGCTCACGAACGCGGAGCTTGCCTATTACATGGAGGTCACGAGCCGCGCGAGCCAAAAACTGTTACTCGCTGCAGGATAAGCCCACTGCCGTGCGTATTCGCCGACGCGCGAACGTGATCATCAGCCTCTTCTGCACGGGACGTCGAGGGCGCCGTCCCCTACAAATGAAGGGGCGGGATCGGCAGAAAA
>CAMJHX010000105.1 GCA_946405655.1 uncultured Clostridia bacterium | reverse complement strand
TGCCGCCATGTCCGCGCCGTGCTCGGCATAGACGGTCATTTGTTTGTAGTCGCCCTGATAGAGCCGCACCGCGCGGCCCTCGTATAAATCGATCGCGGGAAGGAGAATCATGCCGTCACCTCCAGTTCGCAAAAGGCTCTGAGGATGTTCAGCCCGACCGGGCCGCTCTTTTCCGGGTGAAACTGGCAGCCCATCACGTTCCCGCGCGCCACGGCGGCGGTCACCGCCGTGCCGTATTCGGCGGCGGCGATCGTGCTCTCGTCGCAGTGCTTGGCGTAGAAGCTGTGCACGAAATAGACGCAGTCGCCGTCCTTCACGTATTTCAGCAGCGGGTGATCGAGGAGCGGGTGCAGCGCGTTCCAGCCGATGTGCGGCACCTTGAGGTCTGCCGGAATGTCGGGCTTTAAGTCCTCCACGCTGCCGGGGATCAGCCCGAGCCCCGCGTGCTCGCCGTATTCCATGCTCCGGTCAAACAGCAGCTGCATGCCGAGGCAGATGCCGAGGAGCGGCTTTCCCGCCTTGGCCTCTTCGATCACGACCTGATCGAGCCCCGTTGCGCGCAGCTTCGCCGCCGCGTCCGCAAAGGCGCCGACGCCGGGGAGGATGATCTTGTCGCTCGCGCGGATCGCCGCGGCGTCGCCCGTCACGACGGCCTCCGCGCCGATCATCTTCAGCGAGCTTTTGAGGGAAAAGAGGTTCCCCACGCCGTAGTCGATGATGGCAATCATACCAAAACTCCTTTGGTGCTCGGCACGGCGTCCGCCGCGGCCGGGTCGATGGAAACCGCCTCGCGCAGCGCGCGGGCAAAGGCTTTGAAGGCGGCCTCGATGATGTGGTGCGAGTTCGTGCCGTCGAGCTGCCTGAGGTGCAGCGTCAGCCCCGCCTCGCGGCAGAGGGCCTGAAAGAATTCCTCCACCAGCTCGGTGTCGAACGTGCCGACCTTCTCGGTCGGGATCTCGAGCCCATAGCGCAGGCAGGCGCGGCCGGAGAGGTCGAGCGCGCAGAGCACGAGCGCCTCGTCCATCGGCAGGAGCATGCTCCCGTAGCGCCGCACGCCGCGCTTTTCGCCGAGCGCCTGTTTGATCGCCATGCCGAGGGCAATACCGATGTCCTCCACGCTGTGGTGGTCGTCCACGTTCGTGTCGCCCTTGCAGGTCACAGAGAGATCAAAGCGCCCGTGCGCCGCAAAGAGATTCAGCATGTGGTCCAAAAACCCCACGCCGGTGTCAATCTGCTGGGCGCCAAGACCGTCGAGATTCAAACGCAGGGAGATATCGGTTTCTGCGGTGGTTCGATTGATGGTTGCGGTTCTCATATCCATGGTCCTCCTTGGGGAGTGAAATCAAAGCAAGTTAGGAGTGAGGAGTGAGGAGTGAGGAGTTCTCCAAACTTGTCATTCTGAGCGGAGCACGGAGTGCTTAAGTCGAAGAATCTTGGCAGAGCAGTCGGACAGACACTGGGATGTTCTCTTTTGCTGCGCTGCCAAGATCCTTCGACAAGCTCAGGATGACAGATGGTTGCGGTGCAGGAACCATCTATCAACTCCTAACTCCTAACTCCTAATTCCTCACTCTTTCATCATCTCATCCACCGCCGCCAAAAACACATCCATCTGCTCCTTCGTGCCGATCGTGACGCGGCACCAGTCGCGGATGCGGGCTTTCTGCCAGTGGCGGATGAGCACGCCGCGCTCCTTGAGGCCGCGGTAGAGCGCCTCGCCCGAGCACTTCGGCGCGCGGATGAAGAGGAAGTTCGCCATCGACTCCGTCACGGTGAAGCCGCGCTGCCGCAGCGCGAGGGCGGTGTAGGCGCGGCAGGCCTGAATCGCGGCGGCGTTGGTTTGATAATACACGTTATCGCGGATCGCCGCAACCCCGCAGGCGGCGGTCATGCGGTTCACATTGTAGGGATTCGTGGAATATTTGAGGGTGTTCAGATCCTGAATGAGCGACGCCGCGCCAACGCCGAAGCCGAGCCGACCGCCCGCGAGCGAGCGGGACTTCGAGAACGTCTGCGTCACGAGGAGGTTGTCGTATTTTTTGATCAGCGGAATGCAGCTCTCACCGCCGAAGTCAATGTACGCCTCGTCGATCACGACAACGTGCTCCGGGTTGGATTTTACGATCTCCTCGATCTCTGCGACCGAGAGGAGCGTCCCCGTCGGCGCGTTCGGGTTTGCGAGGACGACGTTCCCGCTCACGCCGCAGAAGTCCTTCGCGCGGATCGAAAAATCCGCCTGCAGCGGCACCTCGCGGTACGGAACGTGGTTCACCTCCGCGAACACCGGGTAAAACCCGTAGGTGATGTCCGGGAAGATGAAGGGGTGGTCACTGTCGCCCCACGCCATGAATGCGAAGTTCAAAATTTCGTCCGAGCCGTTCGTCATCAAAACGTTCTCCGGCTCCACGCCGAGGTACTCTGCCACGACGCGCGTCAATTCCGTGCTCTCCGGGTCGGAGTAGAGCTGCAGCCGCTTCGCCTCCGCCTCCGCCGCGCGCACCACAGCGGGCGACGGGGGATAGGGGCTCTCGTTCGTGTTCAGCTTCACATACTGCTGATCCCGCGGCTGCTCGCCGGGGGTATAAGCTTCGAGAGATGTGTATTTGCTGCTGAAAAACTTGCTCAAATCAATCAGATCCTTTAGTCTTCGTTGAATATGCGGGAATAGACCTCTGCCGGATCCGGAATCGCACCGGGCGTTTCCGTGAACGATCCGTCAGCGTTTTCGGCGCGAAGGACGTAAACCGGCCAGACGTACTGCGTCATAGCGTGAAACGGGAACGGCAAAGAGCCGGGATAGTTCGCCACAATTGCCTCCCGAAGCCGCCGATCCTTCCGGCTTGACGGATTGAATGTGTTGCAGTAGGGAAAGGAAATGCAGTTTTTATAAGACCGATATCCAACGCGTTCTGCATCCATCAGTGGACGATCGGAAAAATACAGACAGGCGGACTCTCTCCAAAGCTCCGGATAGCCGGGGTAGCCGAACCGACTTGGGTAGCAATACAGCCCAGCTTCCCGAACCTCCTGCCACGTCATTCGCTTGTGTCGAAACAGACGCCATTCACGAATACCGGTGTCATTCACGGAGATGCAGGTGATTGAGCCGAGAAGCGCCCATGTCGGCAGCAGGGACAAAAAGCTCATTGCAAACCCGAACAGGAGTTCCCAAAACCCATAATCAGAGAGAAAGAGGAACATCCTGTGAAACATATATATGGACACCATCAAGAGAAACCCGCCGGGAAGCAGAGCAAAAAGATGATACCACGCACGCGTGGTGGGCTTGCGTGTCTTTTTCAAATCGCACCTCTTTTCAGAGTGGAACGTGGAGCGTTGAGAGTGGAGCTGAGGTGCCGCTGACGCGGCAGACTGAAAAGCAGGACATCTCCACTCTCCACTCTTCACTCTCCACTCTCAAAGCGTATCTCCACGCTCCGCGCATGCCCCCGCAGCCCTTCCTCCTCCGCGAACAGCACAATCGCGTCCTTCACATTTCGGAGGGCTTCCTTGGAGTAATAGGTGTACTGGCTCTTTTTCACGAAGTCATCCACTGAGAGGGGGCTGCCGAATTTGGCTGTGCCGGTGGTGGGCAGCGTGTGGTTCGGCCCGGCGAGATAGTCGCCGAGCGCCTCCGGCGCGTGCTTGCCGAGGAAGATGGAGCCCGCGTTCTCGACCATGCCGAGCCACGAGAAGGGATCGTCCACGGCGATCTCCAGGTGCTCCGGCGCGATCTCGTTGGCGCAGGCAAAGGCGTCCCGGAGATCTTTGCAGATGACAATCTTGCCGTTATTTTCAATGCTCGCGCGGGCGATCTCCTCGCGCGGGAGGGCTTGAAGCTGCCGCTCGAGCTCCTCGGCGACGGCGCTGCCGAGTTCCGGCGAATCCGTCACGAGGACGCTCGTCGCCATCACGTCGTGCTCCGCCTGGGCGAGCATGTCGGCCGCGAGCACCTTGGGGTCGTTCGTGCCGTCCGCCACGATGAGCACCTCGCTCGGCCCCGCGATCGTGTCGATCGCGACGGCGCCGAAGACCTGCTTTTTCGCCTCGGCGACGTAGGCGTTGCCGGGGCCGACGATCTTGTCCACCTTCGGCACGCTCTCGGTGCCGTAGGCCAGCGCCGCGACGGCCTGCGCCCCGCCGATCTTGTAGATCCGGTCCACGCCCGCGATCTTCGCCGCCGCGAGAATGGCGGGGTCGACCTTGCCGTCCGGCCCCGGCGGGGTTGTGATCACGAGCATGCCGCAGCCTGCGAGCTTTGCCGGCACGCAGTTCATCAGGAGGCTCGAGGGGTAGGCGGCCGTGCCGTTCGGCACATAGAGCCCGACTCTGGCGATCGGCGTCACCTTCTGCCCGAGCACCACGCCGTCCGGCCGCGTGATCGAAAAGCCGGGGCGGATCTGCTGGCGGTGATATTCCGCGATGTTGTCGTGCGCGAGGCGCAAAACCTTGCGGTATTCCTCGCTGACCTCGCTGAAGGCTTCCTCAATTTCCTCGTCGGAGACAAGAAGGGAATCGAGCTTCGCGCCGTCAAACCGCTCCGTCAGGCGAAAGAGCGCCTCGTCGCCGTGCGCCTGCACGTCCGCGAGAATGGTTTTCACCACGCCGGACACGTCCTGGATCAGGGGGCTTCGGATAAACAGCGTTTCGTTCGGCACCTCGCCGTATTGAAAAATTCGGATCATAATATCTCTCCAATGTTCTCGCACATGGTGCGGATCTCGTCAGAATGAAAGGCGTAGCTCGCGGTGTTCGCGATGAACCGCGCGGAGATCTCCGTCACGGTCTCAAGCGGGGCGAGCCCGTTTTCCAAAAGGGTCTTGCCGGTCTCGACAATGTCGACAATCACGTCCGAGAGACCGAGCAGCGGCGCGATCTCAATGGAGCCGTTGAGCTTGATGATCGTGATGTCGCGTCCCTTTTCGGCGTAGTGGGCCTTCGCGATGCGCGGAAACTTCGTCGCCACGCGCAGATCGCGGTCGCCCTCGTCGCGAAAGTTCTGGAAGCCCGCGACGCACATGCGGCATTTGCCGATGCCGAGATCCATCAGCTCATAGACCTCCGGCGCGTATTCGAGCAGGATGTCCTTGCCCGCGATGCCTACGTCCGCCGCGCCGCGCTCGACGTAGATCGGCACGTCCGAGGGCTTCACCCAGAAATACCGGACGCCGGCGGTTTCGTTTTCAAATGTCAGCTTGCGCCCGCCCGCGAGCAGCTCCGGGCATTCATAGCCCGCGCGGGCCATGAGATCATAGGCCTTCTCGCCGAGACGGCCCTTCGGCAGAGCGACGTTCAGCATTC
>CAMJHX010000104.1 GCA_946405655.1 uncultured Clostridia bacterium | reverse complement strand
CCGATCACGGAGCGGTGCTGGTATATCGAGAGCCCGGCGAAGATCGGGCTGGTGCAGCTGGGCGGAGATCAGGTCTGCCTGATCGACAGCGGCAACGACAAGGACGCCGGGCGAAAGATCCGGCAGCATCTGGACCGCAACGGCTGGAAGCTCACCGCCATTTACAACACACACTCCAACGCCGACCACATCGGCGGCAACCAGTATCTGCAGCGGCAGACAGGCTGCAGGATCTACGCGCCCGGCATCGAGCAGGCGTTCACGCGCACGCCGATTCTCGAGCCGAGCTTCCTCTACGGCGGCTATCCGCCGAAGGATCTGCGGCATAAATTTCTCCTTGCGCAGCCGAGCGAGGCGGAGCCCCTCACGCCGGAGTGTCTGCCCGAGGGCATGGAGCTGATCCCCCTCCCCGGCCATTTCTTCGACATGGTCGGCTTTCGCGCGCCGGACGACGTGGTCTATCTCGCCGACTGCCTCTCCAGCCGGGAGACGCTGGAGAAATACCGCATCGGCTTTCTCTATGACGTGAAGGCGTATCTCGAGACGCTGGAAACGGTCAAGGGCATGTCGGCGCGCATGTTCGTTCCGGCGCACGCCGCGGCGACGGAGAACATAGCTCCGCTCGCGCAGTACAACATCGATACCGTGCTCGAGATCGCGGAGACGATCCGCACCTTCTGCCGCGAGCCGATGACGTTTGAGGACGTGCTGCAGGCGCTGTTCTCCCATTACGGTCTTGCGATGAACTTTGAGCAGTATGTGCTCGTGGGCAGCACGGTGCGCTCCTATCTCGCGTGGCTGAAGGATCAGGGCGAGCTGGACGCGCGGTTTGAGGACAGCCGGATGATCTGGGAAACCAAATAAGATCGATAACATACGGGTCTGCGGTTACAGACCCGTATATTATGTTAACCTATTGCTGAAGCTCGTTCCACTCGGTCTCCTCCACGGCGCAGGTTTCGAGCCCGGGATGGGCGCGATACTCCGGACGGGAGCTGGCGAGGATTCCCGCAAGCAGCATGCTGCCGATCAGCAGGGCGATCACCGCCGCCCAGATGCTCAGAATGACTTTCTTTTCAGACATAAAAAACGCCCCTTTCTTGTTTTCTGACCTCAGTTTACCGGAAACCTTGTCCAAAAAATGTCGCTTGATGAGGGAATCCGGAAACTTTTGTCGGCGCGGGGCGTGGAGCGTCATGCAGAGCAGGAGAATCTTCGCAATGGAGGGCTGTTCATGGGACGCAGGAAGCTGGAGCTCGCGTTCGGCGCGATCAGCGGCGCGGTAGGGCTGCTCGTGGCGCTGTATACCGCGGTCATCGCAACGAAGGAATAAGCATAAAAGAGAGCCTGCAGTGCATGCTCTCTTTACAAGATTGTCGAAAAACTGAATTTTCAACAATCTAAACAAGGGGGTACGGACAGAACCCGCCCTCCATATCGTTTTGACATTCCATTTGAATAATGATAGTATTAATCATCAACGAAGGAGGAATGCACAATGAAAAAAATGCTTTCAATTCTGGTCATACTGTGTATGGCATTTTCGTTGCTTCCGGCAGCTGCGCTCGCGGCGGATGTGATTGCCTCCGGCGTTGGCGCAGACGGGCTCAGATGGTCGTATACGAGCGACGGTGTGCTCACCGTGACCGGCAGCGGTCCCATGCGCAGCTATCAGGAGTCCGATATCACCATGGATTGGAACATCGACCAGCGCGTACCCACACCATGGGTGCGCTATGCTTCGGAAATCCAGTCCGTCGTCATCGGCGAGGGTGTCACCGAGGTCGGTGACTATACCTTCATCGACTGCCGTGCGCTCAAACGTGTGCAACTGCCGAGCACGCTTCGCCGTGTCGGGGCGTATGCTTTTTCCGATGCCTCGCTTGAATCCCTGCAACTTCCAAACGGACTGCAGCGAATTGGGAGTTATGCCTTTGCCGAGAACAACTTTCTGTCTGTGATTCTCCCGGCCTCTGTCACGGAGCTTGGTGATCATGCTTTCTATGCCTGTAAGCAGCTGAATGTCGTTTGGATTCTCGGGCCGGTTGGTGCCGTGGATATCGGCACATTTGGCTCCTGCTACGGACTCACGGATGTGTTTCTTTCCGGCGGGATCGGTTCCATTCACCGAAATGGCTTTACCGGTACACAGATCGTCGATGTATACTACGGCGGCAGCCGGGACTCGTTTTACGCGATGACCGGGAATGTATACGGCGATCTCACGGACAACACCAATCGCTTTCATTTCAATTTCTTGTTGAATCCATATGTGTCTTTCACGGATGTGGCTGCGGGCGAGTGGTATGCCGAGAGCGTCCTCTGGGCTGCGCAGCGCGGTATCACCACCGGCACAGACACTGGCCGGTTCTCTCCGGGCACAGTCTGCACCCGCGCGCAGATGGTCACGTTCCTTTGGCGCGCAATGGGCAGTGCAGAGCCGTTCTTCCCGAATGAAAATCCATTCACAGATGTGAATCCCACGGACTACTATTACAAGGCAGTACTCTGGGCACAGGAGCGCGGCATCGCGAAGGGGACGAGCACGTCGACATTCTCCCCGAATAACACCGTCACCCGCGCAGAGACGGTGACCTTCCTCTCCCGTGCGGCAAGTGACTTCGCGACTATACCAACCATTAGCTTCATCGATGTGTCTCGTGATTCGTATTATTACGAAGCTGTTCGTTGGGCAGAAAACGACGGCATCACCACTGGTGTGGCACCGGGTGTCTTCGGACCGGATCTGCCCTGTACCCGCGCCGAGATTGTCACATTTCTGAACCGCGCGAAAATGGTTTTGACCGCAAAATAAATATGATTAGAGCGGATGGCCTGAGCCATCCGCTCTTTTCTAATAGACAGTTTTGATCTCGGACGGATCGACGCCGTAGTCCTTTGCGAACTGCTTCAGATCCTGCTCGGTGCGGATGAGCATGAGATCGTGCACCTTGCCGGTTTCGCGCTCGCGGGCGCAGGCGGTGGTCTCGCCGGTGCAGATGCTGCGGCGGAGGACGGGCTCATAGCGGTCGGGCGGAAACAGCAGCGGCGGGGTTTTCTTTTTGAAGAGCTTCATGGCTGTGCCTCCTCTTTCGGAGATACAGACATTATAGCGGATAATCAAAGGAAAGTATACCATTAACCAACATTGGCAGAAAATTGCCCCTCATCCACCGCGCAAGCGCGGTCCCCCTTCCCCCGAGGGGGAAGGCTTTAAATGAGCTGCTCCCGGAGATGCTCGATCGCGCGGCGCTCGAGGCGGGAGACCTGCACCTGCGAGATCTTCAGAATCACAGCGCAGCGCTGCTGCGTGAGCCCGTGGTCATAGCGCAGACGGATGACGGCGCGCTCGCGCTCCGGCAGATCGGAGACCGCGGCGCGCAGGGCGATCTGCTCGAGCATGCGCTCGGGAGCCTCGAAATCGCCGAGCATCTGCTCGAGGGCGAAGCCATGCTCCCCCGTCTCCTGCTGGAGCGACTCTGTGGGCGCGGCGGCGGTCTCCGCCGCGGCGATCTCCTCCGGCTCCAGCCCGGTCTCCGCAGCAAGCTCAGAGACGGTCGGCTCGCGATTGAGGCGCTGCTCAAGGCTCCGCCGCGCCTGCTGGATGCGCGACGCCTGCTCGCGGAGCGTGCGGCTGACCTTGACGGCGCCGTCATCGCGCAGAAAGCGGCGGATCTCCCCCGCGATCTTCGGCACGGCATAGGTGGAAAACTGCGTGCCGTAATCCTCGTCAAAGTCGCGCACCGCCTTGAGAAAGCCGAGACTGCCAAGCTGGAAGAGATCATCCGGCTCGGCGCCCCGGCCGAAAAAGCGCCGCGCGACCGCCCAGATGAGGCCGGTGTTCTCGCGCACCATGGCGTCCATGGCGGCGTCATCCCCGGCGCGGGCGGCGCGTAGGAGGGAAAGGCGCCCTTCGTCCATCAGCCGCGACCGGTGAGCCGTCGGCGCATCGTGACCGTGGTGCCGCGGCCCGGGGCGGAGCGCACGCGGAGACGGTCCGTGAAGCCCTCCATGATCGTGAAGCCCATGCCGCTGCGCTCCTCGCCGCCGGTGGTATAGAGCGGCGTGCGGGCGCGCTCGACGTCCGGGATGCCGACGCCCTTATCCTTGACCACAAGCTCCAGCTCGCCGCCCGGGAGGATGCGGGCGCGTAGCTGGATGACGCCGAGGGAATCGGGATAGGCATGGACGACGGCGTTGGTGACGGCCTCGGAGACGGCGGTCTTGAGATCGCCGAGCTCGGTGAGCGTGGGGTCGAGCTGGGAGACGAAGGCGGCGACCGCAGCGCGGGCAAAGCCCTCGTTGACAGCGCGCGCCGGAAACTCAAGCTTGATGTAATTATCCGCTTTCAAAGCGATTTCACCTCCTTTCGCTCGGGATCGACAAGCAGCGGCGAGAGCCCGGCAAGCTCCAGCACGCGCCGCGCCTGTTCCGGCGGGGACGAGACCAGAAGCTCCGCGCCGGTGGCGGAGAGCATGCGCTTTGCCCGCAGAATGACGGCGACGCCGGAGCTGTCCATGAACGAGAGCCCGGAAAGATCGAGCACGCACCGCCGGGGCAGAAACTCCTCTGCCGCCGCAGTCACGGCGCGCATCGCCCCGGCCGCCGCCGCATGATCCAGCTCGCCCACGAAGCGGACAGTGAGGCAGCCGGAGGAGTAGAAGGGATAGGTTTGCATTGTTGCACCTCCTGAACAGTTAGGAGTGAGGAGTTTCCTAAGTTTGTCATTCTGAGCGGAGCACGAAGTGCGGAGTCGAAGAATCTTGGCAGAGCAGTTGGTCAGAGGCTGGTGGTTCTCTATTTCTGCTCTGCCAAGATCCTTCGCTTCGCTCAGGATGACACGTTTTTTACTGCGCAGTACCCATTTGTCAACTCCTAACTCCTAATTCCTAATTCCTAACTATAAAATAAGCACTGCACAATTCTCTGTGCAGTGCTTATTTTATACGCTTGTCCGCGTTGATTCTGTCGGTTTACGCGGTGAATATGTCCTGAATGGAGCAGAACGTCAGGTTCGGCTGGTTGGCGGCGGTTTCGCAGATGCGGCGAAAGCGCTCCCAGCTGCTGTGCTCAGTGTTGTAATCGAACTCGTAGCCGTGCGCGAAGGCGAGGAACAGCTGATCGGTTTCCGCCTCGCTGCGGAAGAACATCTCCATGCGGTCAAAGATCGCGGGGTCATTCTGTCGGCAGGTGATCGGCAGGCGCAGCGGCTCCTGCGGCAGGCGGAAATCGGGCGCGGTCTCCACCGTGCGGGCATAACGGACGCCGGCGGCTTTGAGCGCGGCGCGGCTCTCCGCCGCCCCCCTGCCGTAGGGATAGGCAAAGCCGGTGATCTCCCTGCCAAAGAGACGGGAGAGCGCGGCGACGTCGTCCGCGATCTCGCGGCGGCATTC
>CAMJHX010000103.1 GCA_946405655.1 uncultured Clostridia bacterium | reverse complement strand
TTTGAGGACTATGTGCGCGAGGGGCGGATGCTGCAGCCCACGCAGGCGCGGCGGGAAATCGCCGTGATGGACATGACGCCGATGCCGGACGGGACGCTGCAGTGCGCCGCGTTTTATGACGCGGCGGCGCTCACGGAAGACCCCTCGATCGCGGAACCGTTTCGGGACGTGCTCGAAAACACGCAGGGCTACAACTATGCGCTCTCGGAAAACTGCCTCGCACAGGCGCAGGCGTATGCGCGCAAGCTGGGCGAGAACGTTGAGGTCGGATATCTCCAGCCGCAGTTCGGCTGACGCGCTTGCGCCCGGGTGCAATCTGTGGTTTAATAGCCGCAGATAAACACCAAGGAGACTTAGATGTTATGTCAACCATTGCGATCATCGGGGCTGGCGCCTCGGGCATGATGGCGGCGATCACGGCGGCGGAAAATGGCGCGCACCGCGTGCTGCTCTTTGAGCGGCAGGCGCGCGCCGGGCGGAAGCTGCTGAGCACCGGCAACGGGCGATGCAATCTGACCAACGAGGGAATGACGCCGGAGAACTATCACAGCGAGACGCCGGACTTTGTACGCCCGGCGCTCGCGGCGTTTCCGGTGGCAGATACGCTCGACTGGTTTCACGCGCTGGGGCTCCTGACCGTGACGGAGCCGTCCGGGCGGGTCTATCCCCTCTCGGACAGCGCGAACAGCGTGCTCGACGTGCTGCGCTTTGCGATCGAGGGGAAAGAGAACATCACGCTCCTCACGGGGCAGCCGGTGCTGCGCCTTGCGCGGATCTCCGGCGGCTTTCGCGTGGAGACGGAGCAGGAAACCTATGCGTGCGACAACGTCATCGTCGCCTGCGGCGGCATGGCGGGCGCGAAGGTCGGCGGCGTGAAGGACGGCTATGCCCTGCTGCAG
This sequence comes from uncultured Clostridia bacterium, assembly GCA_946405655.1. Lineage (GTDB taxonomy): Bacteria > Bacillota > Clostridia > Oscillospirales > Oscillospiraceae > CAG-103. The sequence continues at coordinate 4,525 of CAMJHX010000103.1, read as the reverse complement.
AGCCTCGGCCACAGCCGGACGGCGCTGCACCCTGCGCTCGTGCAGCTGACGACGGAGACGGACTTCCCCAAGGCGCTCAAGGGCGTGCGCGCGGACGCGCGTCTCACGCTCGCGCAAAAGCGCACCGTGCTCGCGCGCACGGAGGGCGAGGTGCAGTTTACGGAAAAGGGCGTCTCGGGCCCGGCGGTGTTCGATCTCTCGCGCGCGGCCTCGACCGGCGGCGAGGGGCTGGGGCTGACGCTGGACTTCCTGCGCGATTACGCGATCCGGGACGTGTTCGACCGGCTCTGCGATCGGCGCAAGGCCGCGCCGCAGCTCACGGCGGAGGATCTGCTGACCGGAATGCTGCACAATCGGTTGGGCCGGACGATTATTCGTTATGTAAACCAGAAAGCGGACACGCCGCTCTCCGAACTCTCGGACGCGGCGCTCAAGGAGATCGCCCGCGCGTGCAAGGGCTTCTCTCTCCCGGTGCGCGGGACGGAGGGCTTTGACAGCGCGCAGGTGACGGCGGGCGGCATTCGCTGCGCGGAGTTTGACGCGCAAACAATGGAAAGCCGCATCGTTCCCGGTCTCTTTGCCTGCGGCGAGGTGCTGGACGTGGACGGCGACTGCGGCGGCTTCAACCTCCAGTGGGCGTGGAGCAGCGGACATCTCGCGGGGAGGCTCGGCAAATGATCGCAATCTCGAATCTGAAGCTGCAGCCCGGCGAGGACGAGGCGAGGCTGAAAGTCCTCGCGGCGAAGGCGCTGCGCATTCCGGAAGGGCGGATTCAATCGCTCACGATCCGGAAAAAGTCGCTCGACGCGCGCAAAAAGGACGATCTGAAGTGGATTTACACCGTCGGCGTGACGGTGGACGGGGACGAAAGCAAACTCCTCGGAAAATGCAAGCAGGCTTCCATTGTGAAGCCCTATCACTATGACATTCCGAAGGTTGAGAGCGAAGCGCGCCCCGTGGTGGTGGGCTTCGGTCCGGCGGGGATGTTCGCCGCGCTCGTGCTCGCCTATGCGGGCGCGCGGCCGATCGTATTAGAGCGCGGGCAGGACGTGGACACGCGAACGGCGCAGGTGGAATCGTTCCGCGCGGGCGGCGCCTTCGATCCGGAGAACAACGTGCAGTTCGGCGAGGGCGGCGCCGGGACCTTCTCGGACGGGAAGCTGAACACCGGCACGCACGACAGCCGCATCCGCTGGGTGCTCGAGCAGTTCGCCGCGCACGGCGCGCCGGAGCACATCACCTGGGACGCTAAGCCCCACATCGGCACGGACGTGCTGGTGCGCGTGGTGAAGGCGATCCGCGAGGACGTGATCGCGCACGGCGGTGAGGTGCGCTTCGGCCACCGGCTGACGGGGCTGGAGGCGCAAAACGGCGCGCTCACGGCGCTGACGGTCGCGGGGCCGGAGGGAACCTATTCCCTGGGCGCAAGCCACGCGATCCTCGCCGTGGGACACAGCGCGAGGGACACCTTCGGAATGCTGTTTGACGCGGGTCTTCCGATGACGCGCAAGCCCTTTTCGATGGGTGTGCGCATTGAGCACAAGCAGAGCATGATCGATCTCGCGCAGTACGGACGCGCGCGGGGCGACGAGCTGCCCCCGGCGGACTACGGCCTGCACGTGAAGCTGCCCGACGGCGCGAGCGCCTACACCTTCTGCATGTGCCCGGGCGGCGAGGTCTTCGCCGCGGCGTCGGAGGACGGCGGCGTGGTGACGAACGGCATGAGCCGCTCCGACCGGGGCGGCGAGAACGCGAACAGCGCCCTGCTCGTGACGCTGCAGCCGGAGGACTTTCCCGGCGAGGGCGTGCTCGCGGGCATGGAATGGCAGCGCGAGATCGAGCGAAAGGCGTTTCGGTACGCCGGCGGGGACTACAAGGCTCCGGCGCAGACGGTCGGAGACTTTCTGAACGGCAGGCCGAGCACCGGGGCAGGAGATGTGAAGCCGACGTATCTGCCGGGCGTGTTCTGGGGCGATCTGCGGCAGGTGCTGCCCGAGCAGATCACGGACGTGCTCTCGCGGGCGATCCCGGCGCTGGGGCAGAAGCTCCGGGGCTTTGACGCGCCGGACGCGGTGCTGACAGGGCCTGAGACGCGCTCCTCCTCCCCCGTGCGCGTGGTGCGCGGCGAGGATCTCTGCTCGGAAGGGCTGCAGGGGCTCTATCCCTGCGGCGAGGGCGCGGGCTATGCCGGCGGCATCACAAGCGCGGCGGTGGATGGCATGCGCTGCGCCGAGATGGTTTTGAAAACATTAGAATGAGAATGAGGCGAATTCGCACATACAGCGAATTCGCCTCAAATTGTTATAACCTCAAATGATTCTGCGCGGGCCGCCGAGGGCGTCGGCCCCTACGATGAGAGCGACCGGATTCGCCGGAGAAGGTGAGCAAATCAGTGCATTCTGCAAGGGACGTCGAGGACGCCGTCCCCTACGGAGAAAACCAACCCGGAGCCCAACAGCGTGGGCCGGGTTGGAGAGGAAGAACGGGGGCGCGGATACAGAGCCGTCGGGCTCAGGCATCGCCTGTGCCCGGCTGCGTCGTGGAGCAAGCCCGTTCTGACGTCATCCGCCGCAGCGGACGATGTTTTCAATGACTCCGTCATAGAAGCTTCTCACGGTCTGCTGGCTTTCGGTGAGGATGCCGCCCATGAAGGAGAAGTGGTCCATGAACTGCTCGGGCATGACGTACCAGACGCCGGGACGGACCGTGCGGACGGTCTGCGTGCTGACGAACTGGTGCGGATCGTCGACGAGGACGCCGTTCACATAGTGCGAGGGATACATGCAGGAGCAGGAGTTCACAATGCCGTCGTTCTTATGCCACGGCGCGCCGACCTTCGTCTGCGGCACCGTCACGGTGGAGAGCGTGGAGCCATAGCCGGTCTGGAACTGGCCGGAGGTGACGCCGTCATAGGAGCCCATGAACGCGCCGAGCGGCCACGCCACGGGGAACATGCGGGTGTTCGGCGTGTAGGAATCGCTGGCGGCGTTGTAGGCCATGCGGTTGCCGTAGTAGGAGAAGTAATAGATATCGCTGTCCATGGTGATGCTCTGGTTCAGATACAGCGACTTGTCGATCGTGAGATCCTGGAAGGTGCTGTCGTTATGGGCGAGGAATTCCTCGGTGACAGCGCCGCGGATGGCTTCGATGATCGTGTCGGTGGACTTGGGCATGATGCCGAACTGCTCGAGCTGGGGATCATAGATGCCCGTGACCGGCGTGAGACCGGCGAGCTTGCAGACCTCCTCGACGAGCTGAGAGCCGACGGTCGTGAAGAGCGGCATGGACTCGAACAGATTCATGCCGTTGGCGGGCGCGGCGAGCGTGGTGATCGAATAGACCCAGCCGTCCTTACCGCCGGTGAAGAGCGGGGAGATCTTGCCCGCCTCGGGGTGCTGGCGCATATACGCCTGCTCCTCGGCGCTGCCGTTGCGCAGAAGCTCCTCGAGCAGACGCACCGTGACGCCGCCGAAGCTGTGGCCGACGAGGTTGATCGGATGGTTGGCGTCCCACGGGCCGTTCAGGATGCGGGAGTACTTTCCGCCGGAATAGTCGCGGCCATAGCGGTCATGACCGTACTGAGCGGCATGGGCGGCGCCATAGTCCGTGACGGTGCCGGTGAGCTGGGCATAGAGCTCGCAGACGCGGTCCCAGGCGCTGGAGAAGGGGCCGACGGAGGGGCAGCAGACATCCGCGCCCTTGCTCTCGAGATAGCTCTCGACGCTGCCGTTGAACATGCCGTAATACGGCAGGAGGCCGGAAAGCCCGTCATAGCTGCCCCAGCCGAAGGCGCCGTGCACCATGACGACGGGGTACTTCGGCGCGCCGAGAGACTCCACCTCGGCGGCGCGGGTCGCGCAGCGGTAGAGCATGGTGACGATCTGCGCGCGGGTGCAGGGATCGTTGGGAGAGAACGCGCCGTCGCCGGTGCCGTTCGTGATGCCCTCTGCCGCCGCCCAGATGACGGCGTCATAATAGTAATCATCGCCGGTCACATCGGAGAACGTGTTCGCCATGAACGTGCCGGGAGAGCCGGACGCGCGCCACAGGAACGTGACGGCCTCGCCGCGGGTGACGGTGTTGTCCGGGCTGAAGGTCGTGCTGCTGGTGCCGGTGGTGATCTTCTCGTTGGAGGCCCAGAGCACCGCGTTGCGGTAATAGGCGTCCGCCGGGACATCCCGGAACGGCATCGAGCCGCGCACGGTCTGGCCGGAGTTGGCGCGCCAGAGGAACGTGACCATCTGGGCGCGGGTGCAGGAAGCGTCGGGACTGAACGTCGTCGCCGTCGTGCCGTTGGTGATCTGCTTGGAGACCGCCCACTGCACGGCGTCGGCATAGTAGGCGTCAGCCGGGACATCACTGAAGCCCGATGCGGCAAACGCCATGCCCGTCATGCACGTCAGCAGGAGGCAGACCGTGAGCAGAGCGCTCAACAACTTCTTTTTCATAAGCGTACCTTCTTTCGTTTAAAATTTCCGTTTTTCTGATTCATATTTTACAAAAATTAGAAGCTTTTGGCAATAGG
>CAMJHX010000102.1 GCA_946405655.1 uncultured Clostridia bacterium | reverse complement strand
GCCGAGAGCGCGCAGGTGATCGCGCCGATCGTCAGCACGGCGGGGATGATTTTGATCGTCAGCAGCGCGAACGTCACGCCGACGGCGAGCGCGTCGATGCTCGTCGCCACGGCGAGCGGCAGCATCGCAGCCGGCGTCATCGCGCTGTTCATGCTCTCCTCCTCACCGAAGGATTCGCGGATCATGTTCGCGCCGATCAGCCCCAGCAGGGCAAAGGCGATCCAGTGGTCCACGGCGGTGATCTTCTCGGCAAAGGTCGCGCCGAGAAAATACCCGATCAGCGGCATCAGCGCCTGAAACGCGCCGAACCAGATCCCCGCGGTCAGACATTCCCTCGCGCCGACCCGCCGCAGTGCCAGCCCCTTGCACACCGAAACGGCAAATGCGTCCATGCTCAGCCCCACAGCCAGCACCAGAAGCTCCCAAAGCCGCAAACCATCATCTCCCAGTGTCAAATCGGGCTACATCATAACATAAAAGACGCGGGAAGTAAATCGGAGAGTTAGGAATGAGGAATTAGGAATGAGGAATTAGGAATTAGGAGTTGGATGGTGCTCCGTAGGGGCCGACGCCCTCGGCGGCCCGCGCAGATCCGGCTCCGATGCGCGCCATTTTCCGGCGAAATCGCACCGCACCCTGTAGGGCGCGATGCCCACATCGCGCCGGATTTCCTATCGCGCGAAGCGCTCTTTAAACTCCACACTCCACACTCCAAACTCCACTCTCAATCGAAAACGCCCGCCGTTCGGCGGGCGCTTTCGATTGTTCAGCAGGCTTCGATCAAAATAATGTTCTTCAGCAGATCCACGCTCTTGATCCGTCCGGGCACCTTCTGGCGGATGCCCATCAGGTTCGTGAGCAGGACGCAGTCATCCTCAGTGGAGATGTCCTGCACGCGGGAGAGGATCAGCTTCTGCTCGCCGTCGACGAGCTCATAAGCATCGGACAGACACATGGTCGTTATTCTCCTTTCGCGAGTTCGACCGCCTCGGCGAGATACTCGTTGCAGTGGTCGAAATAATGCAGCGCCTCGGCGAGCTTTTCGGCGGCGGCAGCCTTGCCCGCGTCCTCGAGGGAGTGGCAGATGTCGTGCAGCTCGTCGGCGTGGTGGCGGTTGTGATCGAGCATGTAGGTCAGCAGCGCGAGAGTCTCCTCCGGGCTCATGGCCTGCGCCTCACCGTGCGGGTGATCGTGGGTGTGGGGATGGTCGTGGTCGTGAACATGATCGTGCATGATACATCGCTCCTTAATAGATTCAGATTGTTTTGATTCTAACATAACAGGCAGAAATTATCAACAAGAAACTTGCTCTCAGGGCAAAGAAAACCGTAAAAAACCCACAGAAAAGTCTTGTAAAATCAGAGAGGATATGTTAATCTATTGTCGAGTTAAAAGGCAGAGTGTTTATTTTGCTCTGCATGGACGCTCGGTAAGTGTAAGCTAGGGGTGAAGGATGCGCCCCAAAACCATCATTAAAGGGAAGAAGAGGTGTAACACTTGAAAGATCTCAAGCATCTGATCTACTTTGAGAATCTGCTCGACGAAGCCAACAACGAGCTTTGCCAGCAGGCGAAGGCTGAGGGAATGCATCCCATCGGCTATACCTGCTATCATATGCCCGAAGTGGTTCTCAACGTAGACAACTGCTTCTCAGTTCGTCTGAGAGCACCCAAAACAGGTACGTTTGACATTGCGTCCTACTACATGTCCAACTATACCTGCGAGTATTGCCGCGCTCTGGTCGAGCGCGCCATCGAGGGCGGCTACAACTTCCTCGATGCCATCGCCGGCGTCGACGCCTGCGCCGAGATGAACCGCTGCATGGAGAACATCGAGATTCTGGCTGTCCCCGACATGCCCGAGAAGAAGATGTTCGTCACCCACTGCGATATCCCCTACAAGGTTACGGACTACACCCTCACGCACTATGTGGTCCAGATCCGCAACCGCTTCCTGAACGTCCTGGCCGAGACCTACGGCGTCGACACGTCCGACAAGGCTCTGCGCAAGGCTGTCAAGGAGCACAACGAGGTCTGCGACATCATCACCGAGATCGGCGAGATGCGCAAGCTGGACAACCCGCCCATCACCGGCTATGAGTTCCACGTCCTGTGTCTCGTGTCCTACTGCTGCCCGAAGGCGAAGATTCTTCCCTACCTGAAGGAGACCCTGAAGGAGATCAAGAAGAGAAAGCCCGATCCGCAGCCGTGGTACCGCGCCCGCGTGGCCATCGTCGGCTCCGAGATCGACGACCTCGACATGACCCGCATGGTCGAGCAGGCCGGCGCGTTCATCGTCTCCGACCGTTTCTGCTTCGGCTCCACCCCGGGCCGCGAGCGCATCGAGCTCAACGATGAGGACGACGTCCTCACCCAGATCTGCGCGCACTACCTCAAGACCACCCAGTGCCCGCGCTACATGAGCCAGGAGAAGATCCAGGAGCGCCGCGACTTCTCCGACTACCTCGCCAAGGAATACAAGGCAGAGGGCATCATCTACGAAGCAATGAAGTTCTGCGATTTCTGGGCCTTCGAGCGCACCCTCGTCAGCCACATCATGAACGAGGAGTATGGCTGGCCCGTGCTGTCCATCGACCGTCCTTACATGGCGAGAACGTCCGGTCAGCTGCGCACCAGACTGCAGGCCTTCGTCGAGAGCCTTGAGATCAAGCAGATCCAGAAGGCTGCCAAGGAGGGTTAATCGCTATGCTGAAAACGAACATCGAATGGCTTAAGAAAAACATGGGTCCGGACCTCAAGATCTGGACGCAGATGATCAAGGAAATCGACTGGGGCGAGGTCAAGAGAAAGACCAAGCTCAGCCTCGAGCGCGACAAAGAGCGCGTCGTCGGCGAGTTCAAGAGCTTTATGGCCATGTCTCCCGCTGAGAAGATGGACATCGTCATGAACGGCGATATTCACCTCGGCTGGCTGTACAAGAAGGACGCCATCGCGTTCTCCCGCCGTGAGTGGAAGGGCCTCAAGTCCGTCGGCATCGACTTTACCGGCTGGCTGAAGACCTGGGCCGGCATGATCAACATGGTCATGAAGGATCCGTTCTCCATCGCTCTTGCTGTTTTTGAGTATCACTGGTTCGCCTCCTACCTCGGCACCCCCGTGGCCATCGACCGCTCCAACCTCGGCCGCCGCGGCGCGCTGCTGAAGTCCGACATCCAGATGTGGGGCGCCATTACCCACTGGGCTGAGTGGCAGATCCAGACCCAGATCCGCGCCGACAAGCGTCTGGGCGGCGACGAGAAGCTCTCCAAGCGCGTCGTTCTGTTCGACGAGATGACCATGGCGCAGATGATGGCCGGCTTCCCGAACCTCATCAGTATGCCTTATCAGATGATCCCCGTCTTCATGTCCTCCGAGCTGGACCAGCTCGCTCTGATCCCGTTCATCGACGCGGTCGAGCAGTACGGTCTGCCCGGCGACGCCTGCCCGCTGCCTGTCGCAGAGTGCGGCTGCGCCATCATGGACGAGTATCCGATCCTCGGCATGGGCTTCATCGCCTCCTCCATGCCCTGCGACGGCTCCACCATGGCGTCCTCCTTCCAGGATCGCCGCTTCGGCAAGTACCTGCCCTACTATCCGCTCTGCTTCCCCGTCCGTTACGACGACGAGGATACCATCGAGTGCGCTGCCACCGATATGAAGGAGTGCATCAAGTGGGTCGAGGGTCTGTCCGGCGAAAAGTGGGATTGGGACAACTACTTCAAGACCATGGACATCATGAACGAGTGCACCCGCATCGAGCTCGAGAAGTGGGAAATGAACTCCACTCCTTATCCGCAGATGGTCGGCTCCTCCTACGAGCTGTTCCGCAAGTGGAACTACGAGATGGACGGCGGCCTCTTCCCCGAAGGCATCGCCGTGCAGCGTAAGCTCCGCGACACCATGTACAAGACCTATGAGAAGCGTCTGCCTGCTTACCGCGGCGGCTATGCCAAGCACCGCGCCCTGATCTGGGGCCAGCCGGCGCACTTCTATGCCAACTTCTCCAACTGGCTCGCCAACTCCTGGGGCATCTACATCCTCGCTGAGATGGAAGCCCTGAACTACACCAAGATGCTCAACACCACCGACAAGGAAGAGGCCATCCGCGACCTCTGCCGTCTGTACGAGCGCATGGTCATGCGTCGCCATACCAACGGCGGCCACGATCACGTCCTTGGTGAGCTGTGGCGCCAGCTGAAGGCCTTCAACGCTGACATCGCGATCCTGTATCAGCACGTCAGCTGCAAGACCATGGCCGGTCTGATGGGTCTGTTCGACGACCAGGCGCGTGAGAACAACGTGCACCTGATCTGGGTTGAGCACGACCTGATGGATCCTCGTACCATCTCCCGTAAAGACATGCGTGCCCGCGTGAGCAACTACATGATCAACGTCATGCACGCTGAGCCTGTTGACCCGACTCTCATCGAGTTCGACGACGAGGCTTCCTGGTAATCTCTATCACCTTTCATAACATTCTTAGGAGGAAATATTTATATGAAATTCTTTGGCGGTTGCGACGTAGGCTCCACCTACACGAAAGCTGTTATTATGGACGAGACCGGCAAGATGGTCGCGGACACCACCATTCGCTCCAAGATCAACGCCGAGCAGAGCGCCATCGCTGCGATGGACGAGGTCTGCAAGGCTGCCGGCCTGAAGGACTCCAAGGATCTGGCTTACCTGATCGGTACTGGCTACGGCCGCAACAAGGTTCCGTTCGCTGACGAGAACATCTCCGAGATCTCCTGCCACGCCATGGGCGTGCACGTCACCAACCCCGAAGTCCGCGCCATCATCGACATCGGCGGCCAGGACGTTAAGGGCATCAGCATCGACACCGACGGCACCGTCAAGTCCTTCGCGATGAACGACAAGTGCTCCGCCGGTACCGGCCGTTTCTTCGAGGCCATGGCCCGCTCCTTCGAGATGAGCCTGCCCGAGTTCTCCAACCTGTCCCTGACTGCGAAGAACGTGATTCCGATCACCGCGCAGTGCACCGTTTTCGCTGAGTCCGAGGTCATCACCCTCGTCGGCGAAGGCAAGCCCATGGACGAGATCGCTGCCGGCATCGAGATGGCGGTTGCGAAGCGCTGCTTCGTCATGGCGAAGAAGGCCGGCGCTACCGACAGCATCACCCTCACCGGTGGCTGCGCGAAGAACGCTGGTCTGAAGGAAGCCATTGAGCACGTTCTGAAGTTCAAGGTTGTCGAGCTCAAGACCGATCCCCAGCTGATGGGCGCTCTGGGTGCTGCCGAGTACGCTCGCCAGAAGGGTCTCGCCAAGAAGTAAACCTTACTTTCAAGCCTCTTTTCAACACAGGACAGAGTTTTTGCTCTGCCCTGTGTTTTTTCTATACTTAGGTTTTATATTCTTCAATGTTAAGTTTCAGACATACCATTTATACAACAAAAAACGATTGCAATTCGTCAGTTTTGGGT
>CAMJHX010000101.1 GCA_946405655.1 uncultured Clostridia bacterium | reverse complement strand
GATCGTCAGCGTGTAAAACAGATCATAGGCCCGGCTGACCCGATCGCCCGCCGCGCCGATCTCCACAATCTCATAAATTCTCCGCCGCCGCTCGGCGGGAGGCAGTCGCTTGCTCATATCAGAACCACTCCTGAAATGCTTTCAATTGGCATTATATCATATTTGACCAAAAAGAAAAGTACCCAACAGATGGGTACTTTTCGTGGATTTTACCGTTCAAACACGACCAGACCGGCCTGCGTCGGATGGTCGAGAAAGCGCTTTTCCGCCGCCGCGCTCTTCCACAGCAGCAGCTTGAGCACGATCAGAATGTCGCCCCCGGCGGAGAGCACCATCACGAGCCCGATGACCGTCCAGAACATGGAGCCGAAGAGAATGCCCAGCACGGTCGGGATGATCCCGAGCACGATCAGCGGCATGAGCGCGCCGAGAATGTACTGCCCCTTCTTCAGGGGCGCGGCGCAGGTGCAGTATGGCGTGAGCAGCTCTTTCATGAAGCCGAACTCAATGTCCCGGAACCCGTTTTCCGCAAACAGCGCCCACGTCACGCCGTGCAGCCCCTCGTGCACAAAGATCAGCGCGATGAACGCGATCAGAAACAGCAGCGCGAAGTGATTCGGCATTGCGCCGAGACCGCCGTTGCGCTTGAAAAACAGCCAGAAGCCGAGCCCCATCAGCGGGAACGCCAGCGCCACCGCGAACACGTTTGCCTTGATCACGCTGATCACCAGATTCGTCGCGCGCCAGCCCTGCGCCTCCAGCTTTCCCTGCAGCGCCTCAAAGTGCGCCAGCCGCCGCTGCTCCGCCGCCGTCAGCGTCCGGTTTTCCTCTGCCTTCATCTGCATCTCTCCCTTCCTGATCAATATATCACAGGGAAGGGAGAAACGCAAACCGACGTTATCTCCAGTCGCCGCTGATTCCGTCCGGCGCGGTCGGCGGCTTCGGATCGCGCCGGTCCTCCCGCTCGCGCTCGCGGGCGCGCTGGTCCGTCCCGGTCTCCACCGGGGGCTTCTTCCGTTTTCGCTTCATCTGATCAGACATAGGATCCCTCCGTAAATGACGCTTGCCGTCGTGCCGAAGACGAGCACCGGACCCGCAATTGTGAAGATCTTCACCGCCATGCCGGTCACCCAGCCCTCGGTTTTGAATTCCAGCGCGGGCGAGGCGACGGCGTTGGAAAATCCCGTGATCGGCACGAGCGATCCCGCGCCCGCGAATTTTGCCAGATCGTCGTACCATCCGAGCCCGGTTGCGAGCGCGCTGAGCGCGATCAGCGTCACGCTGCACCAGGTCGCGGCGTCCGCCTCCGCCGCGCCGAGCGACTGATACAGCAGCATCAGCCCCTGCCCGAGCATGCAGATCGCCCCGCCGACGAAAAACGCCCGCAGCAGATCCCGCCCGAGCGTCGAGCCCGGCGACATTTTCTGCACATATTTTCCATATTCTTCTGCGCTCATGTTCATCTCATCATCTCCCGCAGATAGTCTGCCCGTTTTTTCGCTCAGAAATCATCTGCGCGCTTGAAAAAGCGCAGTTTCGATGCTATAATATTTTAGACTTTTTTATCCGCGAAGAACGGAAAGGAGCTTATGCATGAAAAAACGGATTCTGAGCCTGCTGCTTGCGCTCTGCATGCTGCTGCCGATCAGCGCCTTTGCGCTCGGCGAGGCAGACGGCACTGCCTGCTTCAATTATCTGAAGAACTATCTGAGAACGAACGGAACGTATCAAAACGGCGTTTATACCTATGAGGGTCTCGAGCGCTCCGCCAGCGACGACGGCGTGGAAATGATCTTCCACATCCTCCTCAGCTATGACCCCGCGGCGAACGCGCTGGTCTTCGCTGACGAGGCGAGCCAGGACATTCAGGACGACGAGGGCTTCTTCCGCTCTCAGGTGACGATTCCCTCCACGCTCAGCATGCCCTATGCCGCGGCGGAGCGGATCACCGTTCTGGACACGACCTATAACCTCACCGCCCAGATCACCTCGGACTTCACCACCCAGAGCAACGACATCCTCGTCGGAGAGGACACCCTCGGCACCGACGATCTCTTCCCGTATACCATCGCGCTGGCGTTCCGCCATGTGCAGGACAACATCCTCACCCCCGCGGGCTACAAGTTCGATGTGCTCGGCCTGCCGGCGCTGTATGAGGAGCTCTATCCCAGCAAGCCCTGCGACGGCGGCGCGAGCTGCCCCTCCAAGGCCTTCACGGACGTGGACCGCACGGCCTACTACCATCTCGCGATGGACTGGGCGGTCGTGAACAATGTCACCACCGGCGTCACCCCCACGACCTTCTGCCCGAGCAAGAGCTGCACCCGCGCGCAGATGGTCACGTTCCTCTGGCGCGCCAAGGGCAGCCCGAACCCGACCGCGTCGACCAGCCAGTTTGTGGACGTGCCCGCCGGCCAGTATTACACCAAGGCGGTCATCTGGGCGGTTGAGCAGGGCATCACCACCGGCGTGGACAATACGCATTTCATGCCGAACAACACCGTCACCCGCGCCCAGACCGTCACGCTCCTCTGGCGCATGGAGGGTCAGCCCAACCCGGCGAGCAGCGCCTCCTTCTCGGACGTTCCGGCGAACGCCTACTATGCCAAGGCGGTCTCCTGGGCGCTGGAGAACAACGTCACCACCGGCATGGGAGGCGGCATCTTCGCCCCGAACAACGACTGCACCCGCGCGCAGATCGTCACCTTCCTCTACCGCACGATCGTCAAGTAAGAGCGCAATCCTCCAAAACCCCTGATTTCCATGGAAATCAGGGGTTTTTTATGAAAATATTGTCTGATTGGGCTTGATTTCTCTTGCGTTATTGTTTGAGCGATGATATAAATTAATAATGGATATTAATATTTGCGAATATCTTTCAAAACCATCGAAGTAAAGGAGACCCATTCATGAAACGAGCCTTCAGCATGCTTCTGGCGCTGTGTCTCGTCCTCTCGCTGCTGCCCTTCGGGACCTTCGCGGCGTCGAGCGGGACCACGGCCGCCGGTCAGACTGCCGCAGCGACGACCGCGGCGGCTGACGCCACCACGTACCTCGCGTTCTCCTCAGACGCGCATAACAGCGGCGACAATCAGTCTGCCAACCGTCTGGATCAGTGGATCACGAATGTCACCGCCAAGGTCGGCGATGATATTGACGTCATGAGCTACTGCGGCGACTATGGCAACGCGTCTGCCAATGAGTCCAATTTCTGGACCTATGCCGAGGCGATCATGAACACCACCAGAAACCACGCCAGAGTTCATGACAGCGTCTTCTCGACCGGCAACCATGAGTATTACAACGGCAGGTATGGTTCCACGACCAATGCGGTCGCCGAGAACATCACCCGCATCGGTGAGGCGCGGAATGCCTCCAACTACATCATCTATTGCTTCGGCCCCAGGGACGGAAACGGCGACCGGTATGATACCGAGGATCTCGGCATCCTCGACAGCTATCTCGGCGGACTGCCCGCTGCCGACCGCGAAAAGCCGATCTTCATTCTGACCCACTACCCGGCGCACACCGCCTCCGGCAGCAGCGGCTGGGGCTGGGGCATGAGCCGTTCCACCGCGAACGCCGATCAGCTCATCTCTACGCTGAACAAATACGGCGAGCAGGGCTATGACATCTACTATCTCTGGGGTCATAACCACACCGTGTCCGACACGCACTATGACGAGGTTTACACCGGCACGCTCGACGGCACGGAGATCAAATTCACCTATCTCGCCGCGGGATGCATGAGCGACCTTGATTACAGCACCGGCAGCGCCTATGTCAAGGGCAAGGGCCTTCTCGTCGGCATCGACGACGCCGGCGAGGTCGTCTCGATGAACTACTACGACGCCAACGCCAATGATGTGACGGAGAACGCCTCCGGCTCCGAGACCCCGGCGCCCACCACCCAGCCCACGACCGAGCCGACCGTGCAGCCCACGGAGATCGTCTCGGACGTCGCGGTGACGCCCTCCACCGGCAACCCCACCGAATCGGCAACGATCGAGGTCGGCGATACGCTGACGATCGCCGTGACCAACGGCTCGTCGAGCTCCGCTTATGATTTCACCGCTTCGCTCAGCGGCAGCGGTGTTGCGGAGCTTCAGGGCAGCTCCACCGTCAACATTGCAACAGGCGCCACCGCCGCCTTCACGGTCACCGGTCTCGCGCCCGGAACGGTGGACATCACCATTCAGAACGAGAACGCCTACAGCAGCCAGTACACCAGAAAAGCGACCATCCACCTGACGGTCGTCTCCGGCGGCACGACGCCGACCCCGGAGCCGACGGCGGAGCCCACCGTGGAGCCCACGACCGAGCCGGTCGTTGTCTCCGAGGTCTCGGTGACGCCCACCACCAGCAATCCCGCCGAGTCGGCAACGATCCATGTCGGCGACACGCTTGCCATCCGCGTGACCAACAGCTCGTTGTATTCCGACTATGATTTCACTGCGTCTCTCAGCGCCGGCGGCGTCGCTCAGCTTCAGGGCGATGCGACCATCAACGTCGCCAGGAGCGCGACCGGCACCTTCACGGTCACCGGTCTCGCGCCGGGATCGGTGGACATCAACATTCAGAACGATAACGGGACGTATACCCGGAAAGCGACCATCCATCTGACGGTCGTCTCCGGCGGCACGACGCCCATCGAATGCGACCATCCGGATATCGACGTTGTCGGCGAGAAGGCGCCCACCTGCACCGAGGACGGCTACAACGGCGATCTGGTCTGCACCGTCTGCGGCGAGATCCTGGAGACGGGCGAGTCCATCCCCGCCCTCGGCCACACGGTCGAGCGCCGCAACGCGAGCGAGGCGACCTGCACCACGGTCGGCTACTCCGGCGATGACGTCTGCACCCGCTGCGGCGAGACCGTCGCCTGGGGCTATGAGCTCCCCGCGCTCGGACACGACTGGAGCGACTGGGTTGTCACCATGCCCGCCGGCGACACGACTCCCGGCGAGGAGACGCGCACCTGCGCCCGCTGCGGCGAGACCGAGACGCGTGCAATCGATCCGCTCAATGTTCCGACCTTTGTTCAGACGGACCGTCTGGTCGACGGCGGGAAATATCTCATCGTCAGCACGAATCAGGACGGCGCCGCCTATATCCTCACGAATCCCGGCGCAACCTCCGGCGGCGCTTCCATGGCCGCCACCGGGGTGACCATTGTGAGCGGCAGGATCACCGGCAGCTACAGCAATGCCCTCTGGACAGCCACTGCCCACGGCGAGCGCTTTGACCTCACCAACGATGGCGGCTATCTGGAAGGCAAGAGCGGCAATGTCAAGATCTTCAGCACCCAGCAGTATCCCAACCGCGCCTGGGATTACATCGACGGCTATCTGGAGCATCTCGGCGGCAGCTACACCTATGAGGTGTATTACAGCGGCAGCGCCTTCGCCTCGCGCAGCTTCAGCGGCAGCGCCTCGCACCCGGTTTATATCTTCACGCTGGAAAATGCGGAGCAGCCGTGTCAGCATGAGGA
>CAMJHX010000100.1 GCA_946405655.1 uncultured Clostridia bacterium | reverse complement strand
CCGGGACGAGAAGCTCACCTTCGCCGCCGAATCGCAGGAATGGAGGAGCATATGAAAGCTGGATTTCTCACCTCGGAGCAGGTGTTCTCCGAGCGCGGGCTGGGGCTGTTCTCCCGCATCGACGCGCTCGCGAAGGCGACGGACTTCGCCCTCACGCTCTCGGACGACGACGGATTTTTCGTCGAGGGTGGAAGTTATGTAAACTACTATCTCCGGAGCGGCAGCGCGGTCTCCCGCTTCGGCAAGGCGGAAAAATGCGAGCTCGCCGCGGTGCGCCCGGCGATTCTGCTCGAGCCGGAGGAGACGGCGCAGCTTCAGAACCTGCGCGAGGAAAACGGCGTGGTGCTGTGCGAATTCGGCGAATACCCCCAGATGGTGATCGACGAGAGTCTGCGCGAGATGGCGGAGCACGATCTCCCGGCGGGCGCGCTCGCGGCGTCCGGCAAGACCTACACCCTCCCCGGCGGAAAGACGGCGGCGGAGTATCTGATGAACGGGAAGAAGCTTGTGGCGGTGCCGGTGGCGACGAATCTGACGCTGGGGTTTCTGCAGCTGTCGAGCGGACTCTGCCGCACCTACGGCGAGCCGGTGACGCTCGAGGTGCGCCCCGTGACGTGGTATTATGACGCGGCGGCGCAGCTGCTGGTCGCAAAGGACGCGATCACGGCGGGCTTCTCTTTCGAGGAGGCGGCGGAATACCTCGCGGGCGAATTTCTGAAGGAGCTGCGCGCGACCGAGGTGGAGGAGGCGGAGGCCTATCCCTTCCGATACGAGGAGCACGACGAGCTGGACGTGATCCGCGCCTACCTCAAGGCGAACATCCCGGTGTTCCTGCACGGGCTCTCCGGCGACGGCAAAAGCGACCGCGTGCGGCAGATCGACCCGCAGGCGCTGGACATTGAGCTCGTGAACGAGAACCCGGAGAGCATCAACGGCAAGACCATTTATAATGAGGCGAAGGACGAGATCCGCGAGATCAAGCCCGTGTGGCTCGTGCATCTGGAAAAGCTCTGCGAGGACGGCAAGACGCACGTGCTGTTCTTCGACGAGCTCACGAACGCGACGAAGCAGACGCAGAGCGTGATCTTCAAGATCGTGCTCGAGCGCATCGTGAACAATCGCTGGAAGCTGCCGGAAAACGCGCGGATCATCGCCGCCGGCAACGACCGGGCGGAGTCAACCGTGAGCCACGATCTGGCGGAGCCGCTCTTCGGCCGCTTCGCGCACGTTTACATCCGCACAACGGTGGAAAACTGGATGCCGTGGGCGGTGAGAAACAAGCTCAACCCCTATGTGCTCGAGTTTTTGGCGAACAACGATCTCTATCTGCGCACGCCGTACACCGGCACGGAGCCGAACGCCGATCCGCGCCGCTGGGAGCTGGCGTCGCGCGTGCTGGACAGCAGCGGCAACGACTTTGCGCTCCTGCCCGCGATCGTGGGAAGAGAACCCGCGGAGGCGTTTCTCAAGTTCTTCAAGGCGCAGCGGCAGCTGACGGCGCTCGGCAACTACACCGACGCGGAGCTCGCGCGCTTCAGCACGGCGCGGAAATATCAGATTGCGCAGCAGTGCCTGAATCTCGCCCCGGCAAAGCCGGACGAGGCGAGAGCCATGGTCGAGCGGCTGGGATCAGAGTTCCTCGCGTGGTTTGACTACGTCTGGGCACGGAAGATCGCGGAACGGTAATCCATTGCGCGCATTCATTCAGACGCCGCAGGGCGGGAATCGCCCATTGCGGATTCGCCCGGGAACGGCGATGAAACCGGCTGGTTCTGCGCGGCGCGATGTGGGCATCGCGCCCTACAAGGTGCGGTGCGAATTCGCCGGAGATTGGCGCGCATTGGAAGATAGATCTGCACGGGCCGCCGAGGGCGTCGGCCCCTACGAAAGGTGCGGAAAACAATGATGAACAAAGGCGCTCTGCTGACACTGTTTGCTGAGTATGAGCACCAATATGATTCGCTGGCGGAGACCATTTCGGACGATGGACTGCGGAGGAAATACGGCAAAGGCGGAGAGATGCTTCACCGCGGTGCGCTCTGCCCCAGCCCGATCTATGATCTGGTCATCGGCAATGTGCGGCGCGGGCGGGTTCTGATGCAGCCGCCGAAGGATGCGCAGCCGGACTATGTCTATTATTTCTGCGGGGACAGACTGCGGATTGCGGACAAATATGGCGACGCCCTGGGGCGCTGCACCAGAGAATATTTGCTGTATCAAAAGCACACCGTCATTGCCCCGCGCTACTGCGTGCTGGACATGCCGTGGCATGGGGAAATGGAGGGTCTGTCCGTTTGCGATTATCAGGAGGACGGGCGGATTCGCAGCTGGATGGATCTGTTTCGGCGGCGCGCATCGGAATCGCCTTCGGAGGAGGACTTTGAGGTGCATTCCGAGGAATACTGCTATGATGGCGAAGGGCATTTGAGCCGCGCAAGGATGACGACGGAGAATCTCGGATATCTCTGCGAGCAGACCTATTCATTTTCGCACGACGCCGACGGAAGGATCGCTTCCTATCAAGTTGAGACATGCATCAACGGCGGCGAAGTGATCAAGCGCCCGGTGGTTTACACGATCCCGCCGGGGAAACGCAGAAAGGTTTAACTTAAAGAAGGAGAAAGAAGCTATGTGGGCGGAAAGCGCCGTATTTTATCATATTTATCCCCTCGGGCTCTGCGGAGCGCCGTGGGAGAATGACGGGAAAGTTGTGCACCGGCTGGAGCGGATCGAGCAGTGGATTCCGCACATTGCAAGGCTCGGGGCGAACGCGGTGTACCTCTCCCCTGTTTTCGAAAGCGACAGTCACGGCTACGACACGCGCGATTACCGCGCGGTGGACTGCCGGCTCGGAGGGAACGAGGATCTGCGCCGTCTGATCGATCAAATGCACGCGCAGGGCATCCGCGTGGTGCTCGACGCGGTATTCAATCACGTCGGCCGCGGGTTCTGGGCGTTTCGGGACGTACAGGAGAAGAAGTGGGATTCGCCCTACAAGGATTGGTTTTATGTAAACTTTGACGGGGACTCAGCTTGGCACGACGGGTTCTGGTATGAGGGCTGGGAGGGCCACTATGAGCTCGTGAAGCTGAACCTGCGCAATCCGGCGGTGGTCGATTATCTTCTCGACACCATCCGATTCTGGATCGACACGTTCGACATCGACGGACTGCGGCTGGACGTCGCCTACTGTCTGGAGCCGGAGTTTCTGCGGCGGCTGCGGCAGTTTGCGGACGGGTGCGGGCGGGATTTCTTCCTCCTCGGCGAGACGCTGCACGGCGACTACAACCGCTGGATGGGCGACTCCCTGCTGCACAGCGTGACGAATTATGAGTGCTACAAGGGGCTCTGGTCCGCGCTCAACAGTCGGAACCTCTTTGAGATCGTGCACAGTCTCAAGCGGCAGTTCGGCCCGGAGCCGTGGACGCTCTACAAGGGACGGCACCTGCTCTGCTTTGCGGACAACCACGATGTGACGCGCGCGGCGAGCATCTTAAACGATCCAAACCATCTGCCGCTGCTCTATGGGCTGGTGTTCGGCATGCCGGGGATCCCGTGCGTATACTACGGCAGCGAGTGGGGGCTGCAGGCGAAAAAGGAGCCCGGCGGGGACTGGAATCTCCGCCCCGCGATCGAGACGCCCGAATGGAACGGTCTGACGGATCAGGTCTCCGCGATGGCGAGGGCGCACCGCGAGAGCGCGGCGCTGTGCTGGGGCGATTTTCAGGACCTCGTGCTCACGAACCTGCAGACGGTGTTTCGCCGCCGCGCGGGAGACGAGCAGGTGCTCGTGTGCATCAACGCGGACGCGAATCCTTACTTCGCCCGCTTTGACTGCGGCGCTGCAGAGGCGACGGATCTGCTCACGGGGCACCGCATTTCGCTCGACGGCGGATTGGAACTGGAAGGATACAGTGTAAAATATCTCAAAATCATCTGAAAGGAGAAGAAAACATGAAGTACAAAATCTTTGGAGGCCAGATGCCCGCGGTGACCGTGCGGCTGGACGCCGGCGAGAGCGTTTATACGCAGTCCGGCGGCATGTCCTGGATGACCGAGGGCATCTCGATGGAGACGAATCTCAAGGGCGGGCTCGGCAAGAGCCTCGGCCGACTGTTCTCCGGCGAGAGCCTGTTCATGGCGACCTACACCGCGCAGAAGGAGGCCGACATCACCTTCTCCGCCTCCCTGCCGGGAGAGATTCGCCCCTTCCGGATTGCGCCGGGTCAGGAGTACATTGCGCAGAAGGGCGCGTTCCTCTGCGCGACGCCGGGCGTGACGCTCTCGGCGGTTGTGAACGGCATGAAGAGCGGTCTCTTCGGCGGCGAGGGCTTTGTGCTGCAGCGGCTGAGCGGCGAGGGTCTCGTGTTCCTCGAGCTCGACGGCGCGATCCAGGAGATCGACCTGCAGGCGGGCGAGAAGCTCATCGTCGACACCGGCAACGTCGCGCTCTTTGAGGCGCAGGTGAGCTACTCGGCGCAGATGGTCAAGGGCTTTAAGAACATTCTCTTCGGCGGCGAGGGGCTCTTCCTCACGACGCTGACCGGCCCCGGAAAGGTCTGGCTGCAGACGCTGACGGCGTCGGAGATTGCAAGACGGGTCATTCCGTTTATTCCGACGAGCAGCAACTAAAAAGAACTGACAAAGAAAAGTACTTGACACCCGCCTCCTTGGGGAGTATAATGTGCAGGCTGTAAAGGCAAAGCACTATACACCCGGGAGGCGAAACCATGCCCGACGAAACGGTACTGCGGACGATGCTGTTCGATTTCTACGGCGAGCTGCTGACGGATAAGCAGCGGGAATACTTCGACCTCCACTACAACGCGGATCTCTCGCTCGCGGAGATCGCGGAGAGCAGCGGCATTTCGCGGCAGGGCGTATGGGACATCATTCGGCGGGCGGAGGCCACGCTCCGGGAGACGGAGCGGAAAACCGGGCTGGTGCGGCGCTACGGCGCCCAGCGCCAGACGCTCCGGGAGATCGAGCAGAAGCTGCAGGCGCTCACATCCATGACGGACGGCGAGGCGCAGCGGCTGGTGCAGGAGATCGCGGGGCAGGTTGCGGAGCTGAAAGGATAAGCAAATGGCATTTGAATCTCTTTCGGACAAGTTAACAGAGGCCTTCAAGCGACTGCGCGGCAAGGGCCGGCTGACGGAAGCGGACGTCAAGGAGGCGATGCGCGAGGTGAAGCTCGCGCTGCTCGAGGCGGACGTGAACTTCAAGGTCGTGAAGGACTTCGTCAAGAAGGTTACGGTCAGAGCCACGGGCGCGGATGTGCTCGAGAGCCTCTCCCCTGCGCAGATGGTCATCAAGATCGTGAACGAAGAGCTCTGCGCGCTCATGGGCAGCGAAAACCAGAAGCTGAACATTTCGAGCAAGAGCCCCAGCGTCGTGATGCTGGTGGGTCTGCAGGGCGCGGGCAAGACGACCAACGGCGCGAAGCTCGCCGGCTACATGCGCAAGCAGGGCAAGCGCCCGCTGCTCGTCGCCTGCGAC
>CAMJHX010000099.1 GCA_946405655.1 uncultured Clostridia bacterium | reverse complement strand
ACTCTCTTGTCATTTCCACCCAAGAACGCACCTGCTCCCCGTTTTTCCCTGTCTCATTCGCCTAAATTCACAATTTATTTACAAACACGGTTGACTTTCCCGCTTTAACGGGATATACTTTAGAACACTGAACAAAGTGATAGAGGCGCGGACGTCATCAGTACGCTCCAATTCCCGGCAGGAACCGGGGAGCGGAAAGGGGCTGCCGCCGAAGTGTTCGCTTCGATTCCTGTCGGGCGGGCGCTGGGCTGCCGGAGAAGATCCGGCGGACTGTCGCGTAGAACGCGGAGCGCTGTCATGGGCAATTGCATTTTCATTGTGTCATGAACAGTTCACCTCTGTTCAGGACACAATTTTTATTTGGAGGCATCCATCATGAGAAACAGCCGCAAGCTCCTTGCCATCGTGCTGCTGGTCATCCTCGCCATGTCGCTCCTGACCGTCACCGGCCTCGCCGTGGACGTGGACGACAACGGCGTCGCCACGGGCAGCTCCATGGCCTACTCCTTCTGGGCGCTCGTGCCGCCCATCGTCGCCATCGTGCTCGCTCTGATCACGAAGGAGGTCTTCTCGTCCCTCTTCATCGGCGTGCTGCTCGGCGCGCTCTTTGCCAACAACTTTGCCCCCGTCGGCACGCTCGACAGTGTGCTGGGCGAGGCGATCGTCCCCGCCATCACGGATCTCGCGGGCAACTTCATGTTCCTCGTCATCCTCGGCATCCTCGTCGTGCTCATCAACCGCTCCGGCGGCAGCGCGGCCTTCGGACGCTGGGCGGAGAAGAACATCAAGAGCCGCGTCGGCGCCATGATGGCCACGTTCATTCTGGGCGTGTTCATCTTCGTGGACGACTATTTCAACTGCCTGACCGTCGGCTCCGTCATGCTCCCGATCACCGACCGCCACAAGGTCAGCCGCGCCAAGCTCGCCTACCTCATCGACGCGACCGCCGCCCCGATCTGCATGATCGCCCCGATCAGCTCCTGGGCCGCCGCCGTCTCGAGCTACGCCGAGGACGGCCAGGGCTTCGTCCTGTTCGTGAAGGCGATCCCCTATAACTTCTACTCCCTGCTGTCCATCGTGTTCGTCGTCGCGATCATCCTCATGAAGTTCGACTTCGGCCCGATGCGCCTGCACGAGATGAACGCCATGCTCAATGGCGATCTCTACACCTCCGGCGACCGCGTGGACAAGGCGCTGGAAAACAGCAAGTTCAACCCCAACGGCAAGGTCATCGACCTGCTGTTCCCCGTGATCGTGCTGATCGTGGCCTGCTTCATCGGCCTGCTGTACGCCGGCGGCTACTATGACGCGGGCGGCGACTTCTACCACCAGTTCCAGGGCGCCTTCTCCGAGACGGACGCGACCGTCGCCCTCCCGTGGGGCACGCTGATCGCCCTGCTCATCAGCCTCGTCTACTACTGGTGCCGCCGCCTGATCACCTTCAAGGAGTCCATGGAGGCGATCCCGACCGGCTTTATGAACATGGTTCCCGCCATCACGATCCTCACCCTCGCGACCGCCCTGAAGAACGTGACGGGTCTGCTCGGCGCAAAGTACTTCGTCGCCGGCGTTACCGAGAGCGCGGCGGCAGGCCTCTTCAACTTCCTGCCCGCGATCATCTTCGTCATCGCCTGCGTCCTCTCGTTCTCCACCGGCACGAGCTGGGGCACCTTCGGCATCCTGATCCCGATCGTCGCCGCCGTCTTCGGCGACCCGAGCACGCAGCTTTACTACATCGGCATGTCCGCCTGCCTCGCCGGCGCGGTCTTCGGCGACCACTGCTCCCCGATCTCCGACACGACGATCATGGCCTCCGCGGGCGCGATGTGCAACCACGTCAACCACGTGGCGACGCAGCTGCCGTACGCCGGCTGTGTGGGCATCATCTGCTTCGTGAACTACATCATCGCGGGCTTTGTCCAGAACGCATGGGTCTGCCTGATCATCGGCGCGGCCATCACGATCTGCACACTGTTCGTCATCCGCTCCATCGTGAACAAGAAGGGCGTCCAGGCAGCGTAAAAAACGCATTACCAATCGAAACCGCCGCAGGTGATTCCTGCGGCGGTTCTTTTTTATGTGCGGACAAATAGTTAGGAGTTAGGAATTAGGAGTTAGGAATTGAAGGAGCGCTTCGCGCAATTCAAATTCGTCGGCGTAAGCCGACACCATCACTCCTAACTCCTAACTCCTAATTCCTAATTTGCTTCCTTCCCCAATTCTATGCTATACTGTCTCCGCAATCCAACTCAGGAGTTTTCTTATGGACAACCTCGTTCCATCTTCATATCTCACCCTCGGCGTCCTCGCGCATGTGGACGCCGGGAAGACGACGCTTTCGGAGGCGATGCTCTATCGCTGCGGGGCGATCCGCGCGCTGGGGCGCGTGGACCATGGCGACGCGCTGCTCGACTACCACGCGCTCGAGCGGCGGCGGGGCATCACGATCTTCTCCAAGCAGGCGCGCTTCGACCTCGGGGACGAGCTGCACGTGACGCTGCTTGACACGCCCGGCCACGTCGATTTTTCCGCCGAGATGGAGCGCGCGCTGCAGCCGCTCGATCTCGCGGTGCTGGTCGTCAGCGCGGTCGACGGCGTGCAGGCGCACACCGAGACGCTCTGGCGGCTGTTGGCGCGCTACGCCATCCCCACCTTCGTCTTCGTAACGAAGATGGATCTCACCACGCGGACGCAGGACGATCTGCTGCAGGAGCTGCGCAGGCTCGACCCCGGCTGCGTGGATTTCACGGCGGAGCCGGACGAGATCTGGGAGAACGCCGCGATGACGGACGAGGCCGCGCTCGAGACGCTGCTGGACTCCGGATGCTTAGAGGACGATCAGCTGCGCGGTCTCATCTCAAGGCGGCGCGTGTTCCCCTGCGCCTTCGGCTCGGGGCTCAAGCTCACGGGCGTGGACGTTTTTCTCACGATCCTGCGGCGCTATGCCCCGCGCAAGGCCTACGGCGACGCTTTTGGCGCGCAGGTCTTTCAGATCCTGCACGAGCCGCAGGCGGGCAGGCTCACCTGCCTGAAGGTCACGGGCGGGGCGCTCCATGTGCGCGATACGATTTCTTATACCAACCGCCGCGGCGAGACCGTGACGGAGAAGGTCACCGCCCTGCGGCGCTACTCGGGCGAAAAGTTCGAGACCGCGGACGAGGTCCCCGCGGGCGACGTCGCCGCCGTGCAGGGGCTTTCAGAGACGTGGCCCGGACAGGGCATCGGCGAGGCGGAGACGGGTCTGCGCCCGGCGCTCGAGCCGGTGATGACCTACCGCGTGACGCCGCCGCCAGACATGAGCGCGCGGGAGCTGCTGCCGCGCCTGCGCGAATTGGAGGAAGAGGATCCGATGCTCCGACTCGTCTGGGACGAGGAGCACCGCGAGATCCGCATGCAGCTGATGGGCGCGGTGCAGATCGAGGTGCTGCAGAGCCTGATCCGCGAGCGGTTCGACGCCGACGTGCGGCTCGACGCGCCGCGCATCCTCTATCAGGAGACGATCACCGCCCCCGTCGAGGGCGTGGGGCATTTTGAACCCCTGCGGCACTATGCCGAGGTGCATCTGCTGCTAGAGCCCGCAGCGCGCGGCGCGGGCGTCCTGCTCGAGAGCCGCTGCCCGGAGGACGCGCTCGACCGCAACTGGCAGCGGCTGATCCTGACGCATCTGGCAGAGAAAACGCACCGGGGCGTGCTCATCGGCGCGCCGCTGACGGACGTGAAGATCACGCTCCTCGCCGGGCGCGCGCACGCCAAGCACACCGAGGGCGGCGACTTTCGCCAGGCGACCTACCGCGCCGTGCGGCAGGGGCTCATGCAGGCGGAGAGCCTGATCCTGGAGCCGCAGTACGCCTTCCGGCTCGCGGTGCCGACCGAGCAGATCGGCAGAGCCATCAGCGACGTGCGCCTCATGCACGGCGTCTTTGAGGGACCCGAGACCGAGGGCGACCTCTCCGTTCTCACCGGCACGGCGCCGGTCTCCCTCATGGGCGACTACGCCGCCGAGGTCGCCGCCTACACGCGCGGTCGCGGCCGTCTCTCGCTCGAATCGGGCGGCTATACCCCCTGCCACAATCCCGACGCCGTCATCGACGCGATCGGCTACGACGCCGAGCGCGACACGGAAAACCCCGCCGACAGCGTCTTCTGCGCGCACGGCGCCGGCACGGTGATCCCGTGGAATCAGGTACGCGACTATATGCACATCGACACCGGGTTCGGCCGCGAGACCGAGCCCCCTCCCCCGGCGCCGCGCATCTTCCGGCGGAATTTCGATCTGGACGACCGCGCGCTCGAGGAGATCATGCTGCGCGAATTCGGCCCGATCCGCCGAAAAGAATACAAAGCCCCCGTCGTGAACGCGGCGGCGGACCCCGCCGACCCCTTCCACAGCAAACAGCAGACGCTGATCGTGGACGGGTACAACGTGATCTTCGCGTGGGACGAACTGAAAACGCTCGCGCGGGACGATCTCGATCTCGCGCGGACGCGGCTGATGGACATGCTCTCGAACTACGCGGGCTTTACACAGCGGCGGCTGATCCTCGTCTTCGACGGCTACCGCGTGCGCGGAAACCCCGGCGAAAAGGGCGACTGGAACAACATCCATGTCGTTTACACGAAGGAGCACGAGACCGCAGACGCTTACATTGAGCGCATCGCCAACGACATCGGCAAAAACGAATCCGTCCGCGTCGTGACGTCGGACAGTCTGATCCGCATTTCGGCGCTCCGCTCCGGCGTGCTGCGCACGTCGTCGAAGGAGTTTCACGCCGAGGTGGAGCAGGTGGCCGCGCGGATCGAGCAGGCGATCAGGGACTTGAACCAATGACGAACGAAGAACTCATAAAGCGCGCGGAGGATCTCGCGTCCCGCGCGGAAAAAACCGGCTCCGTGACGCACACGGCGTTTCTCACTCCGGCGGAGCAGTATCTCCTGCGCTCGTTTCGTCCGAGGGCGGACTGCAGCGTCGTCTTTTCCGGCGGCGCGGAGGGTGCGGAGCGGCAGTGCGCGTTTTTCCTCCCGGACTGGATGGACGAGGCGGAGTTTGACCCCACGGAGACCATCCGCTGCATCCGCCTCACGGCGCACTTCGGCGCGCCGGGGCACCGGGATTATCTCGGCGCGCTCCTCGGCATGGGCGTCGGGCGCGAGTGGATCGGGGACATTCTGATTCAGGACAGCGTGGCGCACGTTTTCTGCCTCCAAAGCGTGGAGGCGCATCTGCTCGGCATCGAGAAGGTCGGCCGCTGCGGGGTGAAGACCGCCGCCGTCGCGCTTGCCGACGTCCCCGTGCCGGAGCGGAAGGTGAAGGAACTGTCCTTCACGGTGCAGTCGCCAAGGCTCGACGCCGTGCTCTCCGGGCTCTTTCACCTCTCGCGCACGCAGGCCGCCGAGCGCATCCGAGCCGGCGACGCGAGCCTGAATTACGCCGAATGCCTCCGCCCCGACGCGGAGATCCGCCCCGGCGATATCGTGAGCCTGCGCGGATACGGCAAGGCCGC
>CAMJHX010000098.1 GCA_946405655.1 uncultured Clostridia bacterium | reverse complement strand
TTAGGAGTTAGGAGTTAGGAGTGAACGGAAATCCAACTCCTCACTCCTAACTCCTCACTCCTAACTCGCATCAAATCTGCTTGATGTAAGCAATTTCGTCCGCAGTCAAGTATCTCCACGTCCCTCTCTTGAGATCGCCCAGCTTCAGCTTTCCCTCGCTCACTCTCACCAGCCTGTGCACGGTGAGTCCCGCCTTGGCGCAGAGGCGTCGGACCTGCCGGTTTTTGCCCTCGTGGATCGTCACGGCGAGCCGGTCTGCGTCGAGGATCTCCACCCCGGCGGGGCGGACGCGCTCGCCGTCGAGATCCGTGATACTGCGGATGATCTCCGCCGCGTCCTCGAGCGGCGCGCCAGAAACCGTCACGTGGTAGACCTTGTCCACCGTGTGCGAGGGATGCATGAGCGCATGTGCCGCCTCGCCGTCGTTTGTGAGGAGCAGCAGCCCCTCGCTGTCGAGATCCAGCCGCCCGACGGGATAGACTCTCGCGCCCGCGTCCGCGACGAGCTCCGCCACGGTGCGGCGCCCCTGCTCGTCCGAGAGCGTCGTCACATAGCCGCGCGGCTTGTGCAGCATGAGATAGACGTGTTCCTCCGCGCGCGGCAGGGGTGCGCCGTTCACGCGAATGTCGTCCGTCTCCGGGTCGGCGGAGGCGCCGAGCGCGGCTCTCTCGCCGTTCACGGTCACGCGCCCCGCCTCAATCATGGCCTCCGCCGCGCGCCGGGAGCAGAGCCCCGACTGCGCAATGCACTTCTGCAGCCGCTGCAGCATGGTCTTCACCTCAAATCTGTAAGTTAAACGAAAAGAGCGCCCGCCCCGCGAGATGCCAGAACCGCGCGAGCTTCTCCGGGAAGGAGAGGGGCATCGCCGCATCCTCCGGCACCGCCCCGGCGCAGACGAGCGGCACGGAGGTCTCCGTGCCGTCCGGCGCGGTGAGCGTCAGCGTGCCGAGACTCTGCCCGCGTTTGAGCGGGGCGAACACGAACCGCGGCAGCGCGGCACGAATCTTCGGCGTCTCGTCTGCGGCGAGCAGCAGCCTCGGCGTCTCCTTCGGCACAACGGCGCAGGCGCGCGCCTCGCCGGAGAAGACGGGGAGCACATAGGAAATGCCCTCGCCCTCGAACATGCGGTATGCCTGAAAGCCCCAGTCGAGCAGCGCCGTGTGATCGTCCCAGTCGTCCGGGTCCGAGATCGTCACGCACAGCAGGCGCATCCCGCCCCGCTCCGCGCAGGAGACGAGGATGCGCCCAGCCGCCATCGTATATCCGGTCTTCACGCCCACCGCGCCGGGATAGGTGCGCAGCAGGCGATTGTGGTTTACATAAGTTTTATCCCCGATCGTTTTCCGCTCCGTGGAGACGAGAGCGCGGAAGGTCGGGTTTTCCATTGCGGCCTGAGAGATCACGGCGAGCTCCCGCGCCGTGGAGCCCTGTCCCTCGGCGTCAAGTCCATGTGGGTTGACATAATGTGTATGTGTTAAGCCCAGCTCACTGCACTTTTCGTTCATCCGGTCGGCAAAGGCGTCCACCGAGCCCGCCGCGTGGATCGCGAGCGCGACGGCGGCGTCGTTGCCGGACTGGAGCATCAGCCCATAGAGCAGATCCTCCACCGAGACGGTCTCGCCCGGCGTCAGATCCATGCTCGAGCCCTCCACGTCGGCGCACGCCGGCGGGATGACGACTTCATCGTCAAGCTTGCAGGACTCCAAAACCAGCATCGCCGTCATGATCTTCGTCGTGCTCGCAATCGGCAGAAATTCATCCGCGTTCTTCTCATAAAGCACCCGCCCGCCGTCCATGCAGACGAGAATGCAGGAGCGCGCGGAGTTTTCCGGCGCGTCCGCAGCGCAGACCGGCACGCAGAGCAGAACGCAGAGGAGCAGACAGAGCAAACCTTTTTTCATACTGCATCACCTTTCCGTGATGCCAGTATTCCATGCGGCAGCTCTTTTTATGTAATATTAGTTAGGAGTTAGGAATTAGGAGTTAGGAGTGAACGGAAATCCAACTCCTCACTCCTAACTCCTCACTCCTAACTCGAACATTTTTTATTTCTTCCTTTTATCAATGAACGCATCCACCCTGTCCATCACCGTCGGCGCCATGTCGATGATGCGGTCGACGGTGTTGTTCGTCGGGGCGATGTTCATCATGCGCACGTTGCCGTCCTTGATGATCAGAAAGCCCATCGGCTCGACCTTCACGCCCGCGCCGGAGCCCGCGCCGAGCCCCTGCTGGTTCTTCGTGGGATATTCCGTGCCGCCGCTGGCGAAGCCGAAGCTGACCTTCGAGAGGGGAATGAGCGTGATGTCGTCCGGCGTGACGATGGGCTTGCCGACCACGGTGTTCGTGTCCACAAGCTCCTTGATCTTTGCCATGGTCGCGTTCATGATGGAGGTGATGTCGTGATTATCCATTTCGCTTTCATCCTTTCCGTTTGTGCTGCCGAATGATGACCAGCAGCGCCTTCCAGCCGAGCACAAGGGCGATCCATACGATCTGCCCGATGCGGATTGTGCCGATCAGCCGCCCCTCGGCGGCGATGGCGTCGCTTGTAAAGTCCGGCGTGAGCCAGACGTCGCGCTCCTTCACGTTCAGCGCCCGCTCCGCGAGCGGCTGCAGGCCATAGACCGCCGACTGCAGATACGCGAAGGTCATGGCGGTATTGTAAGGGTCACTCGTGCCGATGCGCGCGTGCAGCCGCAGCAGATCGACCGAGAGCTTTCGCCGAAACGAGCCCACGGCCTCGAGCGCGGGGCGCACGAGCTTCAGGAGCGTCGGGAGCGTGAGCGGAGATTTCTTTTTCTTTTTGGGCTGCTCCTCGGCCTCGTCGTCCTTCGGCGGCTTGGTTTTTTTCTTCTTTTCCTTTTTGGGCTTTTCGGGCTTTTCCCGCTTCGGCAGGATCGTGAGCTTCACGGGCCCTGCCTTCAGGCGGAGAAACAGCGCCTCGCCGTCATATTCCGCGTCCACGCCCACGCGCAGCAGATTCAGTGCCGTGAGCAGCAGCGCGATGATGAGCAATATCCAGAGCGCGGTGGTCAATGCGTCCTCAC
This sequence comes from uncultured Clostridia bacterium, assembly GCA_946405655.1. GTDB lineage: Bacteria > Bacillota > Clostridia > Oscillospirales > Oscillospiraceae > CAG-103. The sequence goes on along the minus strand of CAMJHX010000098.1, from coordinate 2,505 downwards.
TCCTCGGGCTTCTCCTCGGGTGCTTCTTCCTCTTTCAGCTCGATCTGCTCGCCGCGGTTCTGCAGCTGCTCGATGGCGGCCTGCAGCTTCTCGGTGCCCTCGCTGGTGGTCATGTCCGGCAGCACGGGCAGCTCCTCGAGCGTCGTCATGCCCATCGTGCGCAGGAAGAGATCGCTCGTGCGATAGAGCGTCGGCCTGCCCGGGGCCTCGAGCCTGCCCGCGGCCTCGATGAGCCCACGGTCCAAGAGCGTCGTTACGGTATACGAGCTGTCCACGCCGCGCACCTGGTCGATGTAGGCGCGGGTGACGGGCTGGAAATACGCCGTCACGGCGAGGACCTCCAGCGCCGACTGGCTGAGTCTCGGCGGCTTTCGCTGCTCGAGCGCGCGCTGCACATAGGCCGCAAATTCCGGCGCCGAGCACAGCTGCAGCCGCTCGTTCATCCGCACGAGACGGATGCCGCTCTTCGATTCCTCATAGGCGTCCGCGAGCTCGCGCGCGCAGGAGATGATCTTCTCCGTCTCCTCGCCGAGCACGAGACCGATGCGGCTCGCCTCGATCGGCTCGCCGGCTGCAAAGATGATCGCCTCCACGGCGGACAGCAGTTCTTCGTGTTCCATGTTATTCTTCTCCCACGGATTCCGCAATGGTATCCAGAATTTCTTCCATCTTCTCGTCGCTGCCCTTGAAGGACGCAACGTAGCCGCCCTCCTCCTCCTCCGTCAGGCGCAGGCTGCCGAGGCTGCAGAGCTCGAGGACGGAGAGAAACGTCGCCACGATCTCGCTGCGGCTCTCGCAGCGCAGATACAGGGCCTTGAGCGTCATGGCGCCCTCAGAGCGCAGCAGGTCAATCAGATCCCGGCTCTTCTGGCGCACGGAATAGGTGATGCGCTTCGGCGCGTTGAAGACGAGCGGCTCCGTCTGCGCCGCCCCGCCGCGCGTGAACACCGATAGGAGGCCCTTTAAGAGATCCTCCGGCTCGATGCGGTAGCGGTATTCGCCCGCCTTTTTCGGCAGCGGCTCCGGCGGGCGCGAGTGATACTGCAGCCCCATCCGGCTCGCGGCCTCGAGCATCGGCGTCACGGATTTGAGCGCGGTGTAGGTGTCCTTCGCCTTGAGCTGCTCGAGCGAGGCAATCAGCTGCTCCAGCTCGTCGATCTCCTTCTCCTCCGTGAGCAGCATCCGCGTCTTGATATAGAGCAGATACGACGCCATCTGCACGAATTCGCTCGCGATCTCGAGGTCGAGCTTCTCCATCGCGTTTAAGTATTCCAGATACTGATCCGTGATCTCCGCGATCGGAATGTCCCGGATTTCGATCTTGTTTTTGCTCAGCAGCAGGAGGATCAGGCTCAGCGGCCCTTCAAAATCCACCATGTCGCTTTTTTCGTGGACGACGCCCTCCAGAAAGAAGGTCGGGTCGCCCAGCCGGTTAATGGATTGCTCCGATGAGTTCATAGCCCCACTCCGCAAAGATAAAGAGTTTGTCAAACGCCCAGTCCGTTGCCGCGCTCAGCGGTCTGCCGAGAATTCCGGACGAGACCAGCACCAGCAGCAGGATCATGCCGTAGCGCTCATAGCGCATCAGCTGATCATACCGCTCCGACGGCAGCACCGAGAAGAGCACCTTCGAGCCGTCCAGCGGGCTGATCGGGAGGATGTTGAAGATCGCAAAGGAAATGCTCAGGACCGCCGTGATCTGGATGATTTTCATCAGGAAATGATCCTGCCCGAGCGAACGATACAGCAGCCCGTAGAGGAAAAGACACACGATCGTGATCAGAACGTTCATCAGCGGTCCCGCCACGGCGGTGATCGCCATGCCGCGCTTCGGGTTTTTGAAGCGGTACATGTTCACCGGCACGGGCTTCGCCCAGCCGAAGTGGAACACGACCATCATCAGAATGCCCATGATGTCGAGGTGCTTAATGGGGTTCAGCGTCAGCCGTCCCGCGTCCTTCGCGGTCGTGTCGCCGAGCTTGTAGGCCACAAAGCCGTGGCTCAGCTCATGCAGCGTGATGCAGATCAGCGCCGGGATGATCGAAAGGAGGATGTTCGTCAGATAAGACCAGTCCAGACCCTCCCAGATGGATTTGACAGTATTCATAGGATCACCGAAAAAGATAGATATATTATTATAGCAACAATAAAACGGAAAAACAAGTCGGGATCTGCCGCACGGAAGGGAATACATCAGCGTCTGCAACAGAAATCAGGGGCTGCCTTTCGGCAGCCCCTGAGAGTGGGATTTGCTTTACTTGTTGACCTTGTCCTGAACGGTCTTCTTCACGATCTTCACCGCGCGCTTTGCCACGTAGGGCAACAGTGCGGGAATACGCTGCTCGCAGGCCACGAAGCCCTCGGAGGCCTCGGGATGGTCGCGGCGCAGGTGGATCGCGTCGAACATGCAGCGCGTGGTGCACAGGCCGCAGCCGATGCAGCGGTTCGGGTCGACGACGCTCACGCCGCAGCCGAGGCAGCGGCTGGCCTCCGCCTTGACCTGCT
>CAMJHX010000097.1 GCA_946405655.1 uncultured Clostridia bacterium | reverse complement strand
ACCTCAAAGCACGGGCTCAGCGGATGTTTACCCTCGAGCAGCTGCCGCTCTGCCTTCGGTTCCTGCGTCCGCCGCTCGGGCGGATAGAGCTCTGGCGGCAGCGCGAGAAATCGGCGGCGGAGATATGCGTCATTTTTTGTATAGAGAGTCAGCATTTATGCCTCCTGCAGAATGCGGATGACGCCGCTGGCCGCGTCCAGCTCCACGATATCGCCGGTGCGGATGCGTTTGGTGGCGTCCCGGACGTTGACCATAGAGGGCTTGTGCAGCTCGCGCGTGATGATGGCGGTATGGCTCAGCAGCGAGCCCTTTTCGGCGATGATGCCCTTGGCGTTCTCAATGAGGAAGACCCAGCCGGGGTCGGTGCTGCGCGTGACGAGAATCTTATCGTGCGTATCGATGGAGAGATTCGGCTCCGTGATGACGACGGCCTCGCCAGTGACGGTGCCGATGGAGGACGAAATGCCGGTGAGCACGTCCGCCTTGTGCAGAAGATCGAACTGCGCATTTTGGACGCGCTTATTGCGGATCTCCCCATCGAAGATGAGGCGGCTGTAAGGCGGGAGCAAGGCAAACATGGCGTACTCCGCGCGACGCTGCTGTACATAGGCGCGGTAGCGCTCCGGGTTCCCCTCCTCGAGCTCCGGGATCGTGATATAGAACACATCCTCGGCGTCGTCGAGCCAGCCCTCGCGCTGCAGCTCCTCGCCCACGGTGCGGAAGATCGTGCGCGCCATGCCGAAGAGTCGCGTCCGGTTCATGCGCGAACGCTCGCGGTTATAGATGCCGAGCTTGGCATGGCGGACGAGAAAACTGTCCCTTGCCTTGGTTTCTGTCTCCGCCTTCTTCGGCTTCGGCGGCTTCTGCAGGCGGCCTTTCACAAATTCATCCACGAGCTCGGGGTGCGTGCGGTAGGTGTGCGTTTCGAGCTTGAGTTCGCCGAGACAGCGGTCGCCGTATTCGCGAATGAAATTGGATTTTGCGGTCTGGTAGCGCACACTTTCAAACCCGGTATCGCGGCAGAGCTCGGCGAGCGCCTTGATTGCCTGCACGGGCTTCATGCTCTCGAGACTGCGGATATCCGCGAGCGCGGCCTTATTGCGCCCGCCGGCGAGATAGGTGAACATGAAGGCATACATGTCGTTGATGAGCGTGACATGCCATTTCGGGAGCACCTCGCGCTGCATATCGCGGTAGACGGCGAGCAGCGCCGGAATCTGCTCCGGGCCGGGCTTTGCGAGCAGATAGGAAATGCGCGCGAGCGTGCGGTTTTCAAAATCTGCATAGAACACATCGAGCGCATCCATGCGGCGGGGCGTCTGCAGCAGACAGCGCAGGAGCGCGCCGGTCATGGTGAGCTTGACGCGCGCGGGAATGCGCCGTTCGGTGGCGGAGACGGTCTGATTCTGCACGCCGAGCATCTGCTGCCACATGCGGATAAATCGGGACGAGAACGGCAGCAGGCGCAGAACGCCGTACCAGCTGCTGATGCGGTAGTAGACGCGGCCGTTGCACATGTCGACCATGTTGCGCACCTCGGGTTCGAGCTCCTGCAGGATCGGGCTGTGGTGCGTGGTCTCCTCGAGCAGCGCCTTGAAGATCAGGTAATAAAGCTCTTTTACAAAGCTCTGCGTGAGCGGAAGCGTGAGATCCGGATAGCTCTCAACGATGTTGGAGTTATCGAGGACAATCGGGGCATTCTCCGAGAGCGTGGTGATCGGCCGCGCCTGCAGGAGATACACTTCCCCGCCCGAGACGGCATATTCCACATCCGTCGGACCGCCGAAGAGCCGCTCCGTCTCGAGTCCGAGCGCGACGAGCCGCTCGAGCACAGGGTCCTCCAGCAGCGGCGAATCCTTCGTGCGCTCGAAATAATAGAGCTCATCGTCCTTGTGATAATAATACGTCGTGACATCCGCGCGGTCCTCCACGACGGCATTGCCGAGGCCCTTGCCCGCGACGATGACGAGCTCGTTTAAGAGCCCCGTCGGATTGGAGGTAAAGAGCACGCCGGATAATTCCGACGGAACCATTGCCTGCACGATGACGGGCGCGTCCGAGGAGTCCGCAAGCGCCATGCCGTGTGCTTTGGCATATTCCTCCGCGCCCATGACATAGCTTTCGCGCACACGCTCGACCGCCTGAGGCACATCGCTGCGCGGAACGTTCAGCAGCGTATCAAACTGCCCGGCAAAGGAAAGCGACGCGGAATCCTCGGCGTCGAACGTGGAGCGGACAGCAAAACGCTCCGCCCCGGAAAAATCGAGGCGGATGGGTTCGTTTTTTCGGAACACGGCGAATTCCGGCACGGGAAGGCCGTGCGCGCGCATACGCGCGAGATTGTCTGCCTTCATGGTCAGATCTTACCCACGATGAGGAAGACGACGATCGTGGCGATCATGGTCAGCTCCTGCAGATAGGTGTAGTTCTCCACCTTCGTGACGAGCTTGAAGCGCGTGGGGTCAGCCTTGAAGCGCTGGAACGTCCAGGTCATCCAGCCGACGAGAAGCGCCAGCACCGCGACGCTGATTTTATTGAGGTTCCAAACAAGGACAAAGTTCGTCGTGATATCGAGCAGAATGACAAAGAGAGCGAAATTCGCGGCCTTCTTGTAACCAAAGAGCTTGGAGTAGGTAACGTACTCCGTCTCGTCCTGCGGGGCGCGGATCTTGCGGGAGACCTCCCAGTAGAGCGCCGGGAAATAGAGCGTGAAGCAGGCAAAGGCGTTGATGAGATCAACCGCCGGAATCTTGTTGACCTCCGGCAGGATCGCGTTGTACTTGATGATCGTGAACGAGATGATATAGATGTTCATGATGAACTGCACGGGATTGTGCGTCACCAGCGCGAGGGGCAGGGACTTCTGGATCTTATACTTCTGGAAAAACCAGATGGCCATGAGCGAGCCATAGGTATAGAGAATGACGCAGAAGAGGAAGTTGTTCATGAAGATCAGGTTCAGCAGCAGCGTGACCGGGATCAGGATGCACAGGAAGATCTTCAGATCCTTCTTCGTGACGCGGCCGGACGGCAGCGGACGATGCGCAAAGAGGCGGCAGTCGAGCTCATAGTCCTTGAAATCGTCCGCAATACGCAGCCAGCACAGGAAGCTGAACACCGTGAAGCCGAGCACGAGCTCCTGAATGCCGAGATGCGGTCCGATGATGTCCCACGTGACGCCGTGATTCAAAAGCACGATGAAATAGATCTCCGCCGCGATCAGGTAACCGAGACCGAGGCGCGGGAGAATGGGATACATCTCCTTGAAATAAATGTTCAGTCGTTTCAGCATGTGGTTCTTTCCTCTCTTTTTCCGATCGTCTCGCCGAGGGTCACTTTCGTCTCGACGCCCTCGCGGGTTTTGGCCAGAATGTCCGCGTCGACGGCAATGTTCTGCGGCACGAGCAGCAGAATCGTGGAGCCGCCGAATTCGAAATAGCCCTTCTCCTGCAGGCGGGAAAAGTGCTGCACAGGATGGTTGTGGATCTTGCCGACCATGAGCGCGCCGACCTCGACCTGCAGCATGGGGCCGAAGTGCTTGGTCTCCAGCAGAGTACAGACACGGTGATTGTGCGCATAGACGCGGCACTGTTCGGAGATGGCGCGCACCGTGTGCAGCACGCCGGGGATTGAAACGGTTTTGACCGTCTCACCGCTGTCCGGGAAGACATAGCGGTGATAGTCCTGCACCGCGAGGCGAAAAACAAGACAAGTGCCGCCGGCAAACGGCGCGAGCGGCATATCCTCCCCCACGATCTCGCGGAGTGTGTATTCGCTGTGCTTGATGCGAAGGCGGAGATCCTCCGAGACGGGGTACGCCGCGAGGCGGCTGTCCGCCACAGCGATCAGCTCATCCGAGGCAGCGTAAGTATGATTCACGCGCTGCCGCGTGAAGAAGTCATTGAAGCTGCCGAAAGAATCAACGTTCCAGCCGGAGAGATCAATTCCGTTTTGCTTAGCAAAGCCGGTGATTTTCTTTTTGGAGAGCGGCGCGTGCTGATAGAGCGCATAGAGACGGCTGACCGCCGGATGGATCGCGAGCTTCAAGAGCACACGGCCCGGCACGGTTTCATACAAAACGCGCAGCAGCCCTGCCTGAAACTCCTGCTCCTCCTCATATAGGCCGGTATCCCGGCGATAGATCTTCATTTGACCAACAGGAGGACGAGCAGCATCACAAGGCCGATGACCGCGAGGACGATGATGCCGGTGCCGCCCGGCTTCTTGACGCGAATGTTCGCCACGAACAGCACCGCCATCACGAGCAGGGACAGCGCAACGGCAAGCGGCGGCACCGTGAAATGCGCAAGCGCCGCGACGGCATACCACATGGGGAGAAAAAGCGCAATCATGGTGACGGGCATGCCGCTGAAATACTCGGTGTGGCCGTCGGTCGTGATATCAAACCAGCACAGGCGCGTGACGCCCGCGAAGACATAGAGGATCGCGATCAGGATCGTCCAGACCGTGCGTCCCTGCGCGATGAGAAACACCGCCGGGAAGATCACGAACGAGACCGTATCGGCAAAGGAATCAAGCTGGATGCCGTACTTTTTCTCCAGATCCGTGCGCGGAAACATGCGCGCGACGCGGCCGTCGAACATGTCGCACACGCCGGACAGGATGAGCATGAGCATGGCGACGCGGGGATTGCCCGCAAAGCTGATGCCGACGACGGCGGCGGCGATGCCGAGCATCGTGACACAGTTGGCGAGATTGTAGACGCCAATGAACGGTTTTTTCATATCTTTCTCTCCGATCAAAGATTCTTTCTGATATGCAGCGAATACAAAACGAGGTTCACGAGGATGTGCGTTCCGGCGCCGAGGGCGATATAGCCGAGATAACGACCAAAGGAAATGCCGGAAAAGGCCATGAGCACCAGCATGACGCCGAGAAGAGAGTCAATCTGGTCGACGACGAAGAACACCGCACCGACCGCGGAGCGCTCCGTCTTGCCGGGACGGATGTCCACACGGCGCTTGAGGAAGCTGTTCGGCAGCTCGAAGAGCGCGTAGGCAAGGCCATAGAGCGTGCCGGTAAGGACGTTTAAGCCGAGGGTGTTTTCCCGTACACGATAGAGATCGTGGATGCCGTTCCAGCCGGATCGATTGCAGACCCAGCCCCAGAACACCTGCGAGACCATGCAGAAGAACACCATCGACCAAAAGCCGATCCAGGTTTTATTATCGCCGAAGATGCGCTTGCCGTCGCGCCAGAGCCGGCCGCGGTCGATCGGCGCGCAGTATTTTTTATAGATCGGCGTCTTGACAAAAATCATATTCAGCACGCCGCCGAAGACGATCGGCAGCATACTGACATACATGTTACGAATCGTCAGAAGAAGAGTCTGCGGCATATGAAGATTCCCTCCATGATGAAAAACGCGTTGCCCGCCATGAGCACGCCCGCGGCGCCGAGATCCTTGATGCGCCGGATCTCCGGGTGCTCCTCCTGCGTATAGAGATCGCAAAGGTGCTCGATGGCGGTGTTCAGCATCTCGGCGGAGAACGCCGTGCCGACGCAGATGATGAGCAGAATGTGCTCCGTGAGCGAGATATGACACAGGCAGTT
>CAMJHX010000096.1 GCA_946405655.1 uncultured Clostridia bacterium | reverse complement strand
TTCCGAATCCATATCTTTTCCTCCCTTCCGAAGGGGTCAGCCTGCACGAACCTGCCGCTGCGCGCTGCGCAGGCGCTTTAAGAGCGTTGAGCGGTTCAGATCCACCTTGGCGCAGCCCTCCACGGGCGCGGCGAGGAGACTGTCCTCCTCCGGCTGCAGCCGGACGAGCCCCATCTCCTCCATGATCTTCAGGCAGAGGCAGAGCTGTACCGGGTGCATCCCGCCGGGGGCAAACCGCGAGAGCTGGTCGAGCGGAATGCGCGCCGGCGCCGTGAGCCAGCGCCAGATCAGAACGAAATCCTCCCGCCGCGGGCAGCGGGCGGCGGCGTCCCAGTCGGAGATCGCCTCGCCCCGCAGCACCATTTGGCACAGCGCCGTTTCCTCGCTGCGGCGCACGTCCGTCACCAGCAGCTGCACGCTGTCGCGCCCGCGGAAGTGGTTCACCTGCGGGCAGAAGGCGAGGTCGATCCAGTCGCCCCGGCGCACGCCGAGCGTCTCCGCCGTGCAGGAGAAATAAATGCAGTCAAACACCTCGTCGGCGAGCTCCACCTGCAGCCGGAGATGCCGCCCCGCGCCGATCGGCACGACGTTTAACAGCCGAACGCCCGTCATGCACAGCTGGGGCTTTGCGTTCGCGCTGCCGCAGGGCTCCAGCCGCGAGAGGGCGGCGATGTTGTCGAGCGACAGCAGCCGGGGATCTGCCACGCGCAGATCAAACTGCAGCGCCGGCAGCGTCTCCGCCGGGTTGGAGCGGTAATAGTCCGTGATCGCCTTGCGGAAGCGGTCAATGTTCTCGCGCCGGATCGTCAGTCCCGCCGCGAGCGCGTGGCCGCCGAAGCCCTCGAGCATGTCGGAGCAGGCGGCGAGCGCCTTGTAGAGATTGAAGCCGCCGAAGCTGCGGCAGGAGCCCTTGCCCCGGTCGCCGTCGAAGCGGATCATGATCGTCGGCAGGTGGAACGATTCGCTGAGCCTAGAGGCGGCGATGCCGATCACGCCCTGATGCCAGTCGTCGCTCGTGAGCACGAGCGGACAGCCCTGCGCCTGATCGCGCGCGCGGTCGGACGCCTCGTCCCAGATCTCCTGCTCCAGAAACTGCCGCTCGCGGTTTAATTCGCACAGCTGACTTGCGAGCCGGTCGGCCTCCATGTCGTCCTGCGTCAGCAGCAGCCGCAGCGCCACCGACGTCTGGCCGAGCCTGCCGGCGGCGTTGATGCGCGGCGCGAGCGTAAAGCCCACGGTCGTCGCGGTGATCTCCTTTTCCAGCGCGCCGCATTCCGTCAGCAGCGCGCGCAGCCCGGGCCGCGGATCGCGCTGCAGCAGCGCCAGCCCGTAGCTCACGAGAAAGCGGTTCTCGCCCGTCAGCGGCATCACGTCCGCCACCGTGCCGATCGCGGCGAGGTCGGCGTACATGGGCAGTACCCGCTTGTGCGAGCCCTCGAGCGCGCACACGAGCTTGAACGCCACGCCCACGCCGGCGAGCCCCGGGTTCGGGTAATGGCAGTCCGGCTGCTTCGGGTCCACCACGGCGCAGGCAGCGGGGATGCTCTGTCCGCCGCACTCGTGGTGATCGGTGATGACCATGTCCACGCCGAGCGAGCGGGCGATGACCGCCTCGTCGATCGCGGTGATGCCGCAGTCGACCGTGATGATGAGCTTCACGCCGCGCCCGGCGAGCGCTCTTACCGCGTCTGCGTTCACGCCGTAGCCCTCGCGGATGCGGTCGGGGATATAGGGCACGCAGTCCACGCCCTGCCGCCGGAGATAGTCCGTCAGCAGGCAGGTGGAGGTGATGCCGTCCACGTCATAGTCGCCGTAGACCGCGATGCGCTCTCCCTTTTCCATCGCCTCGCGGATGCGCTGCACGGCTTTGTCCATGCCGCGCAGACCCGTCGGGTCGCAAAGCGCCTCCGGGCCGATGTTCAAAAATGCGTCCGCCGCCTCCGGGTCACGCATGCCGCGCGCGGCGAGCACCGCGGCGAGCAGCGGGGGATACCCCTCCCGCAGCAGCGCCTCCGGTACCTCCGGCGGACGGTATTGGATGCTCCATTCTCTCTGCTTCATGATGCCTCGTCTCTGTTCATTTCTTTTTTAATGATTCAGTATAGCAAATTTTGCGGCATCCTGCAACCTTATTATACTATTATGTCTCTTTTCCTGTGCGCGGAATCGTGCTATAATAAGCCCATCCAGAGAAACGGAGGAGATTCCCATGAAAAACATGACTCTCGCATTCGGAAAGCCCATCTGTGTCGGCCTCTACACGGCGTTTGCGTTCATGGCGATGAAGAAAAAGCCCCTCCCGCTGCTGGCGCTCCTCGCCATGCACACCTCGGAGTATTTCCTCATCGGCAAAAAGGTCGCCGAGGAGCACGGCATCTCCACCCCGGAAGCGCTGGCACAGTGTTTGAGCTTCGGCTTCACCTGGTGGCTTCCCATCAAGCAGGAATGGTAAACACGAAAAACCGCCTCGAACGAGGCGGTTTTTTCGTGTCATTGCGAGCCAGTGCGCACACTGGCTCGCAATGACATAGACGGAGAATGGCAAAACCAATTTCAGAGCGCAAACTCTGCGAGGCTTTATTCCTGCGTTTTTAATTGCCACTGGATTAATTGATGCAGCACCGGTTGCAGCGTTCTTGCGCGCTCGGTCACGGCGTATTCCACGCGCACCGGCACCTCCAGATATTCCTGCCGCTCCACGAGCCCGTCGCGCTCCAGCTCGCGCAGCGACTTTGCGAGCATCGTGTTCGAGATGCCGCGCATTTTCCGCAGCAGATCGTTATACCGCGTCGGACCGTCTGCCGAGAGCGAGCAGAGGATCGGCAGCTTCCACTTGCCGCCGATCGAATTCATCACCTGCTGCAGCACGCACGCGTCCATGCACGGACAGAGCGCAGCCTTCGGTTCTTCCATGAAAATCACTCCGTTTTTTCTTACCTACTCATCATTTTCTCCGTCATTGACAGACGGATTGCTTCCGCTTATGATTGTATCAGGAACGCAAAGCAATGTAAATAGCAAAATAAGAGCAAGTTTGAAAGGAGTATTTATCATGACTGACGCTGTCAAAAAGGTATTCGCGGAAAATCCCTGGTTCCTCGCCACGTTTGACGACGAGCCGAACGTCGTCCCCGTGGGCTTCAAGACCATCGGCGAGGACGGCAAGTTCTATATCGGCGCCGTCCTGCTCGATACCACGCTGAAGAACATCGAGAAAAACGGCAAAATCGCCATCGCCGCCGTCTCCGGCGCGGAGTCCTATCAGGTCAAGGGAACGGCGGAGTTCGTCACCGAGGGCCCCATGTTCGATTTCTTCGAGAAGCTCACGGTGGACACTTTCGGCGGCGCGCTCCACGCCAAATGCGCCATCGCCGTCACGCCCGAAAAGCTCATCGTCGCCAGCCCCAACGCCGACAACAGAAAAGAGCTTGCGCTCTGATATTGCCGAAAGGCAAAACCCGCGCTGCAGCGCGGGTTTTGCTTTTATATGCTGTCCGCCAGACTCTGCAGCTTCCCGAAAAACTCCAGCACGAACTGCCTGAACGCCCGCGTGCTCACGGTCTCGGGGCGGTATTTGTTGTAGCTCAGGCCCACCGTGCCGAAGCATTGGTCGGTGAGCGTCTTGCGGCAGTACTGCCCGATGAGCGGGTCCTTCGTGTGGATGATGGACATGAAGGCGATCCCGCGCTTGTCCACCAGCACGGCGCGCTGCTGCAGATCCATGTCGTTCGTCTCATAGACCACGTTCGGCGTCAGCCCGCGGCGCTCGAAGATGTGGTCAATCGTGTCGCGCATGCCGGAGCCCTTCGGCGCGATGACGATGGGGTAGGGGGCGATCTCCTCGAGCGTGACGAACTCCTTCTGATACAGCGGGTGATCCGGCGGCACCATGATGCTGCCGGTGTCTTTCAGCACCGTGATTGTCTCAATCAGGCGCGATTCCTCTCCCGTGATCGGCGGCAGCGCGATGGCAAAGTCTGCCTTGTTCGTGTTCAGCAGGTCGATGATGTCGCTCCGCTTGGCGTAGGTCTCGGAGAGCACGCTGTGCGGATACTGCGCCATGAACGCGCTGTTGAGCGCGCTCAAGTAGCCCGCGTTGTTGTAAAGCAGCGTCGTGGTGAATTCCGCCTGCTCCTGCATGGCGGCCATGTCCTCGGTCAGGCGGTCGAGCTTGTCAAGGATCTCCCGCGCGTGGCGGTAGAAATATTCGCCGTTCTGGTTCAAGACCACGCGCCGGCGCTCGAGGTCAAAGAGCTTCGTGCCGAGCTCCTCCTCCAGCCGATGGATCACCTTCGTCACGAACGGCTGCGAAACGCACAGCGTGTCCGCCGCGCGCGTCACGCTCCCCGTCTCCGCCACGAGGCAGAAGTATCTCAGATCCCGCAGCTCCATGCGCCGCACCTCCCCTTGTTCTGTCCACAATATTCTACCGAGCGGCTCGGAAAAAGTCAAATATCCCAACGGTTATGAAGGTCATAACCATCCGTGGTCATAAAGGTTTTTCAACAAAATATTATCTTTTTATCGGTGCCTCTGCTAGACTGAAATCGTCAGAAAAACCACATTTCAGAATGCAAAAGCCCGTGAAAGGAGCACAAAACCATGGCCACCGAAGTGAAAAGCACCAACCGCTATACCTCCCGCAAGGTGGAGGTCGACGGCATCACCCTCTATGACAGCGAGGCGCGCTTTCGCGCCAATTTCCTCAAGAAGCATCTGAAGAACACGGTCGACGTCGTCCGGTTCTCTTATATGATGGGGCAGCTCGCCGTCAAGCCCATCATCGGCCCTATGATCCGCAAGAGCCTCGAGCTGCACTATCGCTATATCCACACCAACTCCGTCGTCGTCCCGATCGAGGTGGCGAAGGACATCATCCGGAATACCACGGACATCGCCGTGAGCCCCTGCGTCTGCCGCACCGTGCGCGGCAATTGCGATAATCCGATCAACACCTGCTTCGGCCTGAACTTCTACGGCAAGCTCAAGAAAAAGGCGGGTGAGCGCGCCGTGAGCGTGGAGGAATGCCTCGCCGTGGCGGAGATGGCGCACAAGCGCAATCTCATCGCCGTCGTTGAGAGCTGCGTCCAGCCCTATCAGGACAACCTCTGCTTCTGCTGCCCCTGCTGCTGCATGCCGCTCACGCTCAAGACAAAGTTCCATGTTCCGTTTGTCAACTACAACGGCCCCTATCTCCCGGAATTCAACGAGAGCGAGTGCGTCCACTGCCAGAAGTGCGTCAAGGCATGTCCCGTCGGCGCGCTGTCGTTTGACGAAAACGGCAACCACAAGATCGACCTCGACAAGTGCCTCGGCTGCGGCATCTGCGAATCGAACTGCCCCAAGCACATCGGCAAGATGGTCTATACCGAGTCCCGCGTCCAGAAGGTCACGGAGCCGAGCCGATGGCGCGTCTGGCTCAGCGTCCTCTATGTCAAGCTCGTCTTCACGCCCGGCGTCTGGTTCTATAAAACCTTCAAGGGCAGCATGATGCATCTCATGGATTCCGATCCGCGCGAGACGGACATCATCTCCACCAAAGCCCCCGGCTACATCCACGACGGCGAGCAGTACGTCTGCAAGGGAGA
>CAMJHX010000095.1 GCA_946405655.1 uncultured Clostridia bacterium | reverse complement strand
TGATCGTCGGCCTCGTCACGGGCCACTTCAGCGATTCCCCCGGCCAGACGGCGCTCTACATTCTGCCGGTGGTGCTCGGGGTCATCATGCTGCTGGTGGATCGGACATCGAGATAAAAGCGCGTGTTATAAAACAGCGCACCGTATCCGGAGTTGGTTCGTAGGGGAGGGGCTTGCCCCTCCCGGCGTTCCAATTTCGAGATACAATCGGAGAAAGGCGAATCCGCAGAGTTCAAATTCTGCGAATTCGCCTTTTCTTTCTGGTTGATTCAGTTGGTCCTGCACGGGAGGGGCAAGCCCCTCCCCTACAACAGGATTTGGATTTTCAGCGGTTTCCGTTTTACGATACAAACTGATACACCGTAAATGCCGCGTAGACGCACAGCAGCGCGATGCCCTGCCAGCGCTTGAGCTTGCCCGATTTCAGCGCGGGCAGGCAGAGGATCGCCATCACGAGCAGCATGAGCGGCAGATCGATGACGAGGCTGGAATTGAGCCCGCCCGGCAGGAGCTTTTCCGCGGGGATGGCAAAGGGCGAGATGGTGATCGCAGCGCCGCTCACGAGGACGATGTTGAACAGGTTCGCGCCGATTACGTTGCCCAGAGACAGCGCGCCGTGTCCCTTCACGAGACTCGTGATCGCGGTGATCAGCTCCGGCAGACTGGTGCCGAGCGCGACCATCGTCAGCCCGATGACAGAATCGGGGACGCCCAGCGCCGCTGCGATTTTGGTGCCGTTATCGACCAGAAGCCGCGCACCGAAGGCGATCGCAACCGCGCCGATCAGCAGCATCAGCAGCTCCTGCGCCATGGGCTTTTCCTTCTCTTCGGCTTCCGCTTCTCCGCCGTCCTCGGCAAGCTCCGGGTGCTTTTTCATCTGCGTGACGGTGACGATCATATAGCACAGAAATACCGCGAGATAGGCAATGCCCATCCACCGCTGAAAGCCGCCCACCGTCCATGCGATCACGGCGTAGGAGGCCGCAGCTGCAAAGAAGAAGGCCGTCGGCAGCGAAAATGACTTGGGGTTCACCTTACCCGGCTTGATCGCCACGGTGAGCGCCGCGATGAGGCTCGTGTTGCAGATGATCGAGCCGATGGCGTTGCCGTAGCTGATGCCGGCGTTCCCCTCTATGGCCGCCTGACTGGAGACCATCACCTCCGGCAGCGTCGTGCCGATGGAGACCACGGTCGCGCCGATCAGAAGCTCGGGCAGATGAAATCTGCGCGCGATGCCGACCGACCCGTCGACGAACCAGTCGCCGCCCTTGATCAGCAGCGCAAATCCAACCAGAAACAATAATACAGGTACCAGCATAGTTTTCCTCCTCAATTCAATAAAAAAAGACCTTTGCCGATGGATATGGTGATCCCTCGGCAAAAGTCTTGCACTCTTTCAACATGGAAACGGACCCAAGGTCGTGTATTGACGTCGCCATGTCACGCCCTGTCGGGCGCGGGCTACTCCCCTTTGCTTTTGCTATTGTAGCGGGAAAAGCCCGCAATGTCAATGGGCAATCAGATATAAAACGTCTCTCCGTCCACTTCGACCTTGTATTGTTTGCCGAAGGCGGTGACGGTGGTCTTCGCCGGATACTTCGCCGCGAGCACCTGCTTTAAGACCGCCTGCTGCCGCTCCTGATAGCCGGAGACGTCGTCGCTCGTGAACTTCACGCCGCCGAACATGGCGTTGAGCCTCGCGAGCGTCTCGCGCTGCTCCCAGGTGAGCTCGATGTTGTCGTCGCGCAGGAGGAAGACGTCCGGGTCGTTCCAGAAGGCGCGGCCGTTGAGCCCACGGCGGAAGACCGTGTTGCGCAGCGAATTCTTCGTGCTCACGCGCTCGCGGTGAATGAGGCGCATGTGCGGCTTGTCGTCGAGATCGAGTCCCACGTCGCAGCCGATGCGGCAGTATTCCACCTTGCCGAAGGCCGCCGCGAGCGGCACGCCGCAGCCGAGGATCTTCGCCTCCGGCACGCATTCGCGGATGAAGTCCATCGCGTCGAACATGATCATGCCGCGCGTGCGCTCCGCCGTCGGCTTCAGACACACGCAGTAGAGAAAGTCGAGCTTTAAGAGCGCAAAGCCCCATTCGCGCACGGCGGTCTGCAGGCAGGTCTTGATGTATTCCCGCGCATCCTCGTTGTAGAGATCCAGCGCGTAGAAGCCGCCCCAGTTCGCGCCGCAGGAGATGGGCTTGCCGTCCTCGCCGCGGAGCAGCCAGTCCGGGTGCTGCTTGGCGAGCTTCGATTTCTTCTGCGCGCTGAACGGCGCCATCCAGAGCCCGGGGATCATGCCGCCCGCCTTCACGCGGTCGGCGATCGGCTTCAGTCCATTCGGGAAGGTCTTTTTCTTGATGCTCAGCCAGTCGCCCACGGCGGTCTGATAGCCGTCGTCGATCTGGAACACGTCAAAGTCCATCGGGCTTTTCTCCACCGCGGCGAGGTTCTGCAGGATCTTCACCTCGGAGATGTCCTGATAGAAATGATACCAGCTCGTATATCCCGTGATGGGCGGCACCTTCGGACCCTCGATGCCCATGAGATCGAACCACTTGTCGAAGACCTCCTGCTCCCTGCCCTTGAGAATGGCAAAGTGCAGCGCCTCATAGGGCTCCGAGATCACGAGCCCCTCGCAGTCGCGCCGCAGCTGCACATAGCGCTTCGGCGGGAAGATGCGCACCTCGGTGAAGCCCGGGCGCTCGTTCAGGGAGGCGTACATCGTGAAGCTTTCGCCCCGGCGGACATAGCCGTAGGTCCAGCCGTGGAATTCGCCGAGCGAATTGCTGTATTCGGCAAAGTCATAGTCGCCGTAGGCGCGCATGGCAAACGCCTTCTGCACGAACTTCGGCATGCGCTTGTCCAGATTGCCCTCGCGCTCGCGGATCGTGTGCTCGTGGCTGTCGGTCCAGGACTGGTAGCCGTTGAGCATCACAACGTCGCTCGGCTTGAAGTCAAAATCCGTCGCCGCCTTGACGTCGAGGAGCGTCACCGGCGTCTTCGGCGAGAGCACCAGACGGTGCACGCCGCCCTCCGCCGTCGCCTCCGCGACGAGCTCCGGCGTCTCCTCGCGCTCGGTAAAGCAGATCAGCTTCTCGCGCCCGCCGGCGCGGTATCGAATCTCATAGGTCATGAGGGGATCCTCCTTGACAGAAGTGATTGGAATGGGGTACTATTTATAATTAAGGTATCAAAAAAACCACACAAAGTCAACATACTGTATAGAGGAGAAGGATCATGATGGACAGAGCAAAAAGCATTTTCGGAAACCTCATTTCGGACCGGGATTATGCCAAGGCAGTCAAGGGCGCGGAGAGCTACCGCCGCAAGTTCGGCGACGACAGCAAGATCACCTACACGCTCTCCGCCGAGCCGAACCGCGTGCTCGATGCGTTCGGGGCGAAGAATCTCGTCATCGGCGGCGCGCCGTATCACTTCGGGGAGAAGGACGTCGTCATCGGCAACATCCGCATGGGCTTCGGTCACTACCGCATCAGCATGGCGATGGCGTCGGCAGCCAAGGCGCTGGGCTACACCCCCCTCTGGTTCGACCTCCACTCCTTCAAGGACACCACCTGCGGCAAGGTCATCCGTCACCAGAACGAGCTCTACAGCCTCGGCTCCCGTCTGAGCCAGAAGTCCAAGCTCTTCAACATCTTCTGGGAGTATGAAAACAGCGAGGGCTTCCGCAAGCTGACCTATAACGCCGCCGACCAGAAGAAGGCGGAGCTGATGGCGCCCGTCGCGCGCGCCCTGCCGAAGGACATCCCCTATGTCGCCACGCACGTCTGGCCCGCGCAGGCGGCGGTGCACGCGGGGCTGACCCACGTCGTGAACGCCATCCCGGACAACTGGCCCATGGGCCTGCACCTCGCTGAGGGCGCGAAGCATACCATCCAGACGCCCTCGAGCTTCCTCGGCTATAAATCCCTGCGCGGCATGGCGAAGCATCCCCTCAAGCCGATGCCGCAGGGCAGCCTCTATTTCACCGGGCATTACATCGACCATGAGCTCGTCGTGAACATTGAGCGCGACTGCGAGCGCCGTCTCTACCGCCTGCAGCAGGGCGCGCCCCGGCGCTATCTCATGACCGTCGGCGGCGCCGGCGCGCAGCTGGATCTCTTCATCGGCATGATCGAAAAGCTCCTGCCGGACATCCGCGCCGGGAAAGCCACGCTCCTCATGAACTTCGGCGACCATAAGAACGTCTTCGAGGCCATCTGCAAGAAGGTCCCGGCCTTCAAGCAGCTTGTCCAGACGCACTTTGACGATTATGCCGGGGCGCAGGCCTTCGCTGAGGACGCCATGCAGGGCAGCGTCGAGGGCATCCACGCGTTTTATGACGCGGATATCTTCGCCGCTGTGTATATCACCAATCTCCTCATGCGCTGCTCCGACGTGCTCATCACGAAGCCGAGCGAGCTTGCGTATTATCCCATCCCCAAGCTCATGATCCGCCGCGTCGGCGGCCACGAGGCATGGGGCGCCATCCGCACCGCCGAGCTCGGCGACGGCACCTATGAATGCCGCACCCTGCCGGAGATCGGCGCGATGCTCGACCTCATCACCAACGACGGCGAGGTGCTCACCGCCATGTGCGAGGCCATCGTCACCGCCAAGAAAGCCGGCATCTACGACGGCGCCTACAACGTCATCAAGCTCGCCGTCGAAGGCAAGTTCTGATCCGATAAAACAAGGAAGAATCCCGTGTGGTTAACCACACGGGATTCTTTTTACGTTCTTTAAAAGACGTCTGGGATAAAAAGTATATATTTTGACATTTTCCGATTTCTGCATGTGGAAACAGTGTTTGGAAACAGGTAGAATTAATTGGTAATAAAATGTTACCACTATCCCCGTTTCGCAGGTGCCGACGCCCTCGACGTCCCGGCAGGACCATCCCAGATGCGCACCGATCCTCGGCGAATCCGCGATCGGCGAGACGGCGGGCGCAAGCAACCCGCCCTACGCACGGTTTTGGATGGTGCTTCGTAGGGGACGGCGTCCTCGACGTCCCGGCAGAACCATTCCCGATGCGCACCGTACTCCGGCGAATCCGCGATCGGCGAGACGGCGGGCGCAAGCAACCCGCCCTACGCACGGTTTTGGATGGTGCTTCGTAGGGGACGGCGTCCTCGACGTCCCGGCAGAACCATTCCCGATGCGCACCGCACTCCGGCGAATCCGCTCGCGCTCCCGTAGGGCGGATATCATCCGCCCGCGCAGAACGCTTTGAATCGATTGCCTGAGTTCGGCGTATTCGCTCAATTCAGCCTCCTGTCATCCTGAGCGGAGCGCAAAGCGCGGAGTCGAAGGATCTTGGCAGAGCGGTTGATATGAGGCTGGATGTTCTCATCCTCTGCGGTGCCAAGATCCCTCGACATGCTCGGGATGACAGTTTGGTGAGGCGGTGCAAATTCGCCGAACATGAATCGCGCGTCCGCCTGCCCCGCGCGGGCGACCGCAGGTCGCCCCTGCAGTTCTGTTTCAACGCATCCATCACTAACAACTTACAACTTATAACTTACAACTCACAACTCCGCGCACAAACATTTTTGTTTTGATATAGATCGTAAATCCCCCCACAACGAAAA
>CAMJHX010000094.1 GCA_946405655.1 uncultured Clostridia bacterium | reverse complement strand
TGACCGTCTCCGGCCAGCTCAACGCCGAGAACTTCGCCATGGCCTTCGGCGACGTCTACACCTTCGGCCCCACCTTCCGCGCCGAGAATTCCAACACCCAGCGCCACGCCGCCGAGTTCTGGATGATCGAGCCGGAGATGGCCTTCGCCGATCTGGACGACGATCTCGAGTGCATGGAGGCGATGGTGAAGTATATCATCAACACCGTGCTCGAGCGCTGCCCGAACGAGATGCAGTTTTTCAACTCCTTTGTCGACAAGGGTCTGCTCGACCGCCTGCACAACGTCGTCGACAATGAATTCGGCCGCGTGACCTATACCGAGGCCGTGGAAAAGCTCCTCGCCTCCGGCAAGAAGTTTGATTACCCCGTCAAGTGGGGCATCGACCTGCAGACCGAGCACGAGCGCTATCTGACCGAGGAGGTCTTCGGCCGTCCCGTGTTCGTCACGGACTATCCGAAGGAGATCAAGGCGTTCTATATGCGCCTGAACGATGACAACAAGACCGTCGCCGCGGCGGACTGCCTCGTCCCCGGCATCGGCGAGATCATCGGCGGCAGCCAGCGCGAGGAGCGCCTCGACGTGCTGCAGAGCCGCATCGAAGAGCTCGGCATGAAGGAAGAGGATTACTGGTGGTACCTCGATCTGCGCCGCTACGGCTCCTGCCGTCACGCGGGCTTCGGCCTCGGCTTCGAGCGCATGGTCATGTACCTCACCGGCGTGAGCAACATCCGCGACGTGGAGCTGCATCCGAGAACTGTCGGAAACGCGGATTTCTAAACCCAAAACGAAAGCCCGTCACAATGTGGCGGGCTTTTTCTTCTCTTGACAAGAAGGTCTATATAATATAGTCTTTTGACAAAGAAACCAAAGGGAGGAATCCATATGAAACCGCGCGAGATGGAAAAGCTGACGGCGCACTTTGATGCGTATTTCGGCCAGACAGACTCGATGGTGCTCCATCCGGTCGTGGACATGCAGCCGCACATTGACACGCTGCTGTATGAGCCGACCGACGCCTACCCTTACTGGAAGCTCGTCACGATGGGCGCGAGCGATTACCGCATGCCGGTGAAGAAAGCCCCGCTCGGCGACCGCAATGAGTACATCATGCTCGTCGATCCCGCGGAGAAGCTGCGCGACGCCGCGACCGCGAACCGGTATCTGCATCTGCTCATGGAGGTCGCGCTCTATCCGCCGCTGAACCGGCAGTATATTACCTACGGCCACAGTCTGGAGTGGGAGCCGGACGAAGGGGAGGAGATGGTCGGCGCGTTTCTGGAGTTCCCGCAGATCATTCCCGACCCGAACGTCGTGCGCTGTAAACTCGGTCTCGGCAAGACCGCCGTGTGTCTCCTCGTCGTGCCGCTCACGCGCGCGGAGCTCGACCGTCTGCTCGAGATCGGCCCCGAGGCGTTCAGCCTCTGGCTCTTCCCGGAGGAGGAAAATGCGCCGCAGCATTTCCTGAGCGAGGTCAAGCGGACCGAGCGGTTTTGATCATTTTATCCGCCGTCCTGCAAGGGTCGTCGAGGACGCCGACCCCTACGAACGGAGCGCACCGAAAGAGACGCCGTAGGGGAGGGGCTTGCCCCTCCCGCATTCTGCGCTCCTTGTTGCATTTCTTGTCGAAAGATGGTAAAATTTGAACAGAAGCTATGTTATGCGCCGGTTTTTCGACAGGAGGGACGAAGATGACCAACATTCATAACGAGCCGAAGATCAAAAATCCGCTGATCGTCGCCATCCGCGAGCAGCTGGAGCACCGCGCGCTCTGGATGTATTTCCTCTGCGACGAAGCGCGCAAGAAGGGCCTCGAGCCGACCGAATACGCCCCCGCCGCGATCCGCCGCTGCGGGCTCTATCAGGGCGCAAAATTCCGCGAGAAGGGCGGTCTCGGCCAGTCCCTGCGCGGGCTGAAAAAGGCGCTCTTCGGCAAATTCGCCCAGTGGGTGTTCGAGATGGACATCGTCCAGTGCGACGATGACCATCTGTCCATCGACTTTCACTACTGCCCGCTCGTGAAGGCGTGGCAGAAGCAGGGCTGCTCGGACGAGGAGATCCGCCTTCTCTGCGACCACGCCATGTGCGGCGACCGCGGCATCGCCGAGAGCTTCGGCTGCCATCTGAACCTGCCCAAGACGATCGCAAGGGGCGACGACATCTGCCAGATCCGGTTTGAACGAAACGCATAATCTGTTCCTGTGGTGTTATCCTATCCATAGCGCACGTTTCTTTTGAAAAGTGTCAAAATGGCGCACAAGATTATTTGCATCAGTGCCATTTTGACACTTTCTTTCTTGACTTTCCGGCGCCAATTCGATATGATATCCTTGAGGTGAAGCCTATGTCATTGAAAGAACTGCGAGCGGAGAAGGGCTTGACGCAGGTCAAATGCGCGGAGTATCTCCGCATTCCGCTTCGCTCCTATAAACGATACGAAGCGGACGAAAGCAAAGTCAACCCCATCAAATATGAATATATGATTCGCCGCCTGCAGACCTTCGGGCTGCTGGACGAGACGCACGGCACCCTGACCATCGACCAGATCAAGGCGATTTGTGCCGAGATCTTCCCGGACTACGCAGTGGAGTATGGCTATCTCTTCGGTTCCTATGCCAAGGGGAAGGAAACAGAGACGAGCGACGTCGATCTGCTGGTCTCTCTGCCGGTGGACGGTCTCCGGTTTTTTGAGCTGCTCGAACGGCTTCGAGAACGCCTGAAGAAGAAAGTGGATCTGCTGGACGCAGCGCAGCTGAACAACAACCCCGCGCTGGTGCAGGAAATTCTGAGGGACGGGATCAAGATCTATGGATAATGTCAAAAACGACCGCTTCTACCTTGAGAAAATCAAGACGGATCTGCGCTTCATCATCGCGCACACCGCGGGGAAATCAAAAGCGGAAATCGAAACCAACGAGCTGCTGATCGACTCCATTCTGTTCCGCATTATCCAGATCGCGGAAAACAACAGCAAGCTCTCAGACGCATTCAAGGCGTCGCATCCGGAAGTTCCGTGGCTCGCCATCAAGGGCATGCGAAATCGAATCGTGCACGATTACGGTTATGTGGATTTTTCCATCGTATATGACACCGTCGCCCACGGAATCCCGGAAATGTATGAAAAACTGCAGGCCATCTGAGCCTGCAGTTTTTTATTGAAACTGAATTTCAAAAATCACACACGCGTCGCTGTTTTCGGCGATCTTTTCGGGTGCGCTTTTCGTGTTGAGATAGGGGAGGAAGAGATCCTCGCCCACGGCGAAGGCAGCGAAGGGGATCGGCGTTCCTTCCTCGATGGTCACCGCGCGCTTGAGTCCGCTGCTGCTGTACGCCCATTCATCGGCAAGCGTGATCGGCAGCGTCTCCTTCACCGCAGAGACACTGTCCGTCAGCGCCAGAGAGACACGGTAGGACGGCTCCGTTCCGTCTCCGGTCGAAAACTGAATTGCGATCAATCCGGTCTGCCTGCCGCCGCCCTTCAGCGCGGTGTCCAGCGGGAGACTCATCTTCTGCGGCTGTTCGCCGTCGCCGTTGATCATCGTTGCGGTCAGGACCATCTCATGGTACTTCGCATCCACCGAGAATTCATAAATCTGCGTTTTGTCCGGGCCGGAGACCAGCTGCGTGACCATCCGCTCCTCCGCGCTCATGTCATACGGGCGGATATAATTCGTGCGCCCCTCGCCGCGGTCATAGAGCACCGAGAGCGCGAACATGAGCAGACCCGCGAGCAGGGAATAGATCACCAGCGACACGATGAGAATCCGCCGCGCCCGGCGGCGCTTTTTCTCCCCGTCCTTCGCCATGGTGACGATCGTCTCCTCCGCGCGCTGTGCGCTCTCCTCCGGAGCGATCGCCTCACCCGCGAAGAGCTCGTTCGGCGTGATGCCGAGCGTCTCGCACAGGGGCAGATAGAGCGCCGCGTCCGGCAGGCACACGCCGCGCTCCCATTTGGAGACGGATTTGTCCGTCACGCCGAGCTTTTCGCCCAGCTGCGCCTGCGTCAGCCCGAGCGCATGACGCCGCGCCGCGATGAACGCGCCGATTTTCTTCTGATCCATAGCGTAACCCTCCTGTTCGCCTTCAGCATACGGCAAACAGGAGGGTTTGTACACCTCTTTGAGGTAGAATCGCAATTACTGGAACTTCTGGATGAGCTTTTCGATCGCCTCGGCAAAGCTCGCGAGCGTCTTGTTCGGGCGGCCCTCGCTCTTTTGGATGAGCGCGGTGAGCGCCTCGCCCGCCTTGACCAGCCGCTGGAACGCTGCGCTGACCTGCCGCGGCTTGCCGGAGAAGCCCGTCTGCTTCTGGATCGGCTTCGGCTGGGCTTCAAACACCGTCGCGTTCGCGGCGAGGTCATAGACCGTGCCGCTGTAGGGCGCGAAGGCGTCGTAGCCGTGCTCTCCGCGCAGGGTTTTCACAAACGCCTTCGTCGCGTCATCGTCGCCGTGGTTCACAAACACCTTCTGCGGCTTCGGCGTGATCGCGCCGAGCCAGTCGATCAGCCCCTGCTTATCCGCGTGGCCGCTGATGCCGGGCAGGGCGGTGATCTCCGCGTGGACGGCCACCTCGTCGCCGAAGAGCTTCACGCTCTTGGCGCCGTCGTGGATCTTTCTGCCCAGCGTGCCGACGGCCTGATAGCCGACGAAGAGCACCGTGCACTCCGGCCGCCAGAGGTTGTATTTCAGGTGATGGCGCACGCGGCCGGCGTCGCACATGCCGGAGGCCGAGAGAATCACCTTCGGCGTCTTGTCGTCGTTTAAGGCCTGCGACTCCTGCTGGCTCGTGGCGATGCGAAGATCGTCGAACCAGATCGGGTTTTCGCCTTCACGGAGCATCGCGCGCACGTCCTCGTCGAGATACTGCGTGTCCGTCTGCAGGAAGATGCCCGTCGCCTCCGTGGCGAGCGGGGAGTCCACGTAAACGGGGAAGCCCGGGTGGTGCTTTACCAGGCCGTCGTTCTTGATCTGGCGCAGGAAATAGAGCATCTCCTGCGTGCGGCCGATGGCGAACGACGGAATGATCACGTTGCCGCCGCGGTCGAGCGTGCGCTGGATCACCGCCGCGAGCGCGGGCACATAGTCCAGCGTCTTTTCATGCAGCCGGTCGCCGTAGGTCGATTCGATCATCACGTAATCCGCACCCTCGGGGATCTGCGGATCGTTCAAAATCGGCTGGTCGGAGTTGCCGACGTCGCCGGAGAAGATGATCTTCTTTTCCGCATCGCCCTCGGTCAGCCACGCCTCGATGCAGGCGCTGCCGAGTAAGTGCCCCACGTCCGTAAACCGGACGACGAGGCCTTCTTCGATCTGAAGCTTCTCGCCGTAGGGACAGGGGCGCAGGAGCTTTAACAGCCCCTCCACGTCCTCGAGATCATAGATCGGCTCCACGTCCGGCTGTCCGGCGCGCTTGGCCTTGCGGCTTTTATACTCCGCCTCGGACATCTGGATGTGCGCCGAGTCCTTGAGCATAATGTCGCAGAGGTCGCACGTCGCCTGCGTGGCGTACACCGTGCCGCGAAAGCCCTCCTTGTACAGCAGCGGCAGCAGCCCCGTGTGGTCCAGATGCGCGTGCGTCACGAGCACGAACTCCAGCGCGTTCGCCGCCGCGGG
>CAMJHX010000093.1 GCA_946405655.1 uncultured Clostridia bacterium | reverse complement strand
AGCGAATGCTCACAGCACCATTTCATTCGGCACATAGAGGTCTGCGAACACGCGCGCGGGATCTGCCGTCAGCTCCGGGATGGCCGCGCTGCAGAGGTACTCCGTGAACTGCCCGTCCCGGTGCGTTGTGCAGACGCCGAACCGATGCGTGAACCACTGCTGCCACGCCGCCTCCGGCTGTGTCTGCGCCTCAAACCGCACCGCCGTCTGCACCAGCGCGGCATCCTTCCAATAGGGCTCCGATTCGCAGGAAATGAGCCTTGCGGAAAACCGGCGTTCCAGATCAGCGCGCACGGCGTCGACATGCGTCCTCGCCGCCGAGGCCGAGCAGATCAGATTCAGACTTGCTGTCATGGTTTCCTCCTGTTTTTCAAAGCTGCACATAGTGCACGAGCATCGCAACCGGCGCACCGGCTTTGTAACGGAACGTGGTCGCGAGAAGGGATCCCCCGTCGCGCAGAATGCGGCTGCTTGTATTGATCTTACCTTCGAGAAGCAGCTCCTCCATCACGCTGCCGTCATAAGCGGAAACGCGCAGGAGCTTGCTCTGCTTTTCCCGCGAGAGCAGATAGAAGCTGCCCCCGGAATAGACATAGTGGTTCGTGCCGCGCGTGTTGAGATCGCAGATCGGCTTTCCCGTCGCGAGATCGAGCATGTAAAAATGCCCGCCGTGTCCGTCGGTGCCGAACACGATGGCGTCCTCCCGCTCGGGAGACCGGACAATGTCGGTATACAGATAGCCCTGCGCGGAAAAGCGCCAGACCTGCGCGCCCCCTCTGCGGCAGTAAAACCCGGAGCGCTGATTTTGGCTTACAACGTAGTCGCCAAAGCGGAAGCTGAGCGCCGGGATATGGTAACCGCCGAACTCTCCCTTTTCCCGGTATTCCTGCCGAACATCCGCATCGGCTCTCTGCAGCGTTCGCAGATCGAGACAGCATTCCTCACTGCAGACAAGGCAGTCCGGGATCTGCTCAGAGACGAACCAGTTTTGCGGCAGGTTGATCTTTGCGTCGGATATCAAAACCTCCGGCTCCTTGAGCCCCTCCGGCCCCACCACGACTCCGACCAGCTCTTTCGCCCGCTTATAAAGAAACATACTTTTGCCACCGCTGCGGATCAGCTTTCCCCGACATTCGGGCTCCCAGAGATTTTCCTCTATAATTTGTGCGCTCCATAAAAGCTTCATGTTTTCACCCGTTTCTGCATGAGTAGGTTACCTCGCGCAAAGCCTCCCTTGTGCAAAGGGAGGTGGCCGAGCGCAGCGAGGTCGGAGGGATTGCTCTGCCAGACCCATCTGATTTCCATTGTAATTGGCTGATCCGTGTTCCGGCAACCATCATCCAGGCACATTGGCAGTTATCTCAGAGCGCTGCAGCGATCCCTCAGTCGCCTTGCGGCGCCAGCTCCCTTTGCGCAAGGGAGCCTTTCTGTAATCAAATTCCGGCATATAGTTTTAAGTGAAACATCGTAGTAGGGGACGGCGTCCTCGACGTCCCTGCAGAATAACGTACATCCAACGGCAATCTCCGGCGAATACCGTCGGCACGCAATCCTGCTGTAGGGGCGACCTTCGGTCGCCCGCCTTGCCAGACCGAAATCTTTTTCCATTTCGCCGTGGTGCGGCATTGCAATTACATGATCCTGCGCGGGCGACCACAGGTCGCCCCTACAGCTGCTTTCAGATTTTGCGTATTTGCCTTAGTACGATGCGTGTCGGGGTTGGATCTGCACGGGCCGCCGAGGGCGTCGGCCCCTACAGAGCAGATTAGAAATACGCTGCGAATGCGCCGAAATCCGGCGTTGAATTTCACCTTGTTCTGCACGGGCGGATGATATCCGCCCCTACGTTGGTGCGGCAACATCATCTCGCGCAGAGCCAGGCTTCCTGCGATTCCTCGCGGAAGGCGGTCAGGGCTGCCGCGAAATCGGGGTCGAGCTCGGAGAGTCTCCCCTGCCCTGCGACCCACGGGTCGATGCAGCGCTTTTTGGCGCGGATGACGCGGCGGTCGGATCGGGGCGTGGATTCGTCCGTGATCATCTCGTGCAGGGCGCAATATTTGCTCCACGCGCGGTTGGTCTCCGGGTCGGACTTGAGCCTTGCGATCACATCCGGCTCGACGCCGTATAAATCCTCCGGCTTCAGGACGCCGCATTTTATCGCGTCCCCCAGCAGCTCCGAGAGGCGCTGCATGGCATAGCGATCCTCGGGCGAGACATAGATCTCCGAGCAGCCGAGCGCCGCGAAGGCGAAGTCCCGCGCGGTGTCGAGACACTCAAACGCGAGCTCCGGGACGCCGCTCTCCGCCGTGACGCGAAGGTCATCATAAAACCGGCGCAGATCGTCCAGCGTCCCGAACCGATAATGCAGGATGTTGCGCAGGGTATATTCCAGCCGGTCGGCGGACAGGCGCGGGGAATCGTTGTCCGCGACGGGGTATTGGTGATAGTCCTCCACGTCCTCAATGCGCAGGCCGAGCGGCGCGAGCAGCTTTGACAGCGCCCCGCTCCGGCGCAGCAGCTCGCCCGTGCCGTCCTCGGTCGCCTCCTGCGCGAGATAGTCCCCGCGCAGAAAATCGACCGTGTGGGCGAAGACCGGCGTCGCGATATCGTGAAAGAGCGCGGCGAGCGTCGGCGCCGTCTCGCGGGTAAAGTGCCACGTGATGAGCGCCGCGCCGAGGCTGTGGTGATACCGGCTGCTCTCCGGCAAACTCTGAAAGCGCGGAAACGACGTGTATTCACAGCCGCAGTTCATGCCGACCTGCCGCAGCCGCTCGAGCTCGGGAAGACGGACAAACGGCGCGAGGAAGCCCGGCAGCTCGGGATGATAGATCATTAAAAGCGCGTCCACGACAGCGCCTCCTCTCTTTTCTCCCATCATACCACACGGCGCAAGCAATTGACGGCGCAGATTTCATGTGTTATAGTGTACTTTGATTTATTTTAATCATCAGGAGTGTGATGATCCGAATGGACGACGGAAGTCGACCTTATCTTTCCATCCTTATTGTTGTGCTTTTGCTTCTGGGCGCGGTTTATTTCGCGCTGGCGGAGACGGCGTTTGCCTCTGTGAGCCGGGTGCGCATCAAGGCGCGCGCCGACCGGGGCGAGCGCAGAGCGAAACGCGCGCTCTACATCCTCGATCACATCGACAAGGCGATCACGACGGTGCTGATCGGCACGAACATCTTCCATCTGACCACGGCTGCCTTCGTGACCGTGCTCGTGACGCGGCGCTGGGGCATCGGCGCCGTGACGGTGGGGACGCTCGTGACCACGCTGGTCGTGTTCTTCATAGGCGAGATGCTCCCGAAGAGCATCGCAAAGAAATACAGCGAGCGGTTGTCTCTGGCAACCGCGGATTCGCTGTACTTTTTTATGGGCCTGTTCACGCCGTTTTCCTGGATTTTGACGAAGATCGGCGCCGCCGCGGCGAGCATATTCCCGCGCGACCCGGAGCTCACCGTGACGGAGGAGGAGCTCTATGACATCATCGAAAACATGACCGACGAGGGCAACCTCTCCGAGGAGCGGGGCGAGCTCGTGAGCTCCGCGCTCGAATTTGCGGACATCCCGGTCGAGAGCGTGCTGACCGCGCGCGTGGACGTCGCCGCGATCGACGTGGACGACGAGCCGGAAGAGATCTTAGCCACCATCCGCGCCCAGCGCCACAGCCGCATCCCGGTCTACGAGGGCAGCATCGACCACGTGATCGGCGTGCTGCAGATCCGCAAATACATCCGCGCCTGCGTCGCGGCCAAGGGGCCGGTGGCGGACATTCGCCCGCTGCTGGACGAGACCATGTTCGTCCACCACAGCAAGACGCTCGACGATCTGCTGCCCGAGATGAGCCGCCGCAAGGTGAATCTCGCCGTCGTGACGGACAATTACGGCGGCATGCTCGGCATCGTGACGGTGGAGGACATTCTCGAGGAGCTCGTGGGCGAGATCTGGGACGAGGAGGACACCGTGGAGGAGCCCTGCGTCCGTCTCGCGGACGGGTCGCTCGATGTGGACGCCGAAATGACCGTGGGCGAGGTGTTCGATGAGCTCGACTATGAGGACCCGGAGGACGACGAGGACCTGCAGTATAAGCTTCTCAGCGAGTGGACGTACGAGCAGTTTCCCGACATGCCGCAGCCCGGGCTGGAATTTGCCTACCATGATATCACCGTGCGCGTGACGGCGATGCAGGATCACCGCATCCTGCGCCTGCTCGTCCGGCGCCTGCCGGCGGAAGGAGGCGAGGAGGCATGATCTGGTATTTTGTCGCGCTGATCGCGCTGATCGCGCTCTCCGCCTTCTGCTCCGGCTCCGAAATGGCCTATTCCTCCGCCAACCCGCTCCGGCTCGAAAACCTGATGGAGGACGGCAGCGCGCGGGCGAAGGTGGCGCACTACATCACCGAGCACTTTGACCATGCGCTCAGCGCCATTCTGATCGGCAACAACCTCGTGAACATCGGGGCGTCCTCGCTCGCCGCCGTGACGGTCATGCTCCTCACGGGGACGGACAAGTGGTCGTGGCTCGCGACGGTGATCCTCACGATCGCCGTGATCATCTTCGGCGAGACGATCCCGAAGATCCTCGCGAAGCAAAACGCGAACGCGGTCTCGCTCCGCTTTGCCTACGCCGTGCGCTTCATGATGATCGTGCTCGCGCCGGTGGTGCTGCTCGTGGTGGGGCTGGTGAAGCTCCTCACGCTGCCGCTGAAGGGCGAGCCCGAGGCGGAGGACGAGGAGGAGGCCGCGCAGGAGCTGCAGAGCATCCTCGAGACCGCCGAGGACGAGGACGTGCTCGACGAGGACCGGTCCGAGCTCGTGCAGGCCGCGCTGGAATTCTCCGACGTCGCCGCGAGCGACGCGATGACCGCCCGCGTGGACATGACGGCCATCGACATCGACGACGACTGGGACGAGATCCGCGCCCTGCTGGACACGACGCCCTACTCCCGCATCCCGGTCTATGAGGACAGCGTGGACAACATCATCGGCGTTCTGTATCTCAACCGCTTCTTCCGCGGCGAGCTCGACGAGGTGATCCGCACCGGCGCCGTGCAGCCGCCGAAGGATCTGCGCGCCGCGCTCATGGAGCCCTGCTTCGTATATAAAACGACGAAGCTGCCCGTCGTGCTCGAGCAGCTGCGCAAAGAGAAAAAGCACCTCGCCATCGTCACGGACGAATACGGCGGCACGCTCGGCATCATCACGATGGAGGACGTGCTCGAGCAGATCGTGGGCGAGATCTGGGACGAGACCGACGTGGTCGAGCCCGAGGAAGTCATCCCCGTGTCCGACGGCGTTTACAACATCGACGGCGACATGATCATTGACGATTTCCTCGAGCTGCTCGGCAGAGACGAGGACGAATTCGAGACCGACAGCGCCACCGTCGGCGGCTGGACGCTCGAGCGCTTCGGCGCCTTCCCCAAGGCGGGCGAGAGCTTTGAGTTTGAAAATCTCAAGGTCACGGTGCTCAAGATGGACGGCATGCGCGTGGAGCGAGTGCGAGTCGAGGTCAAGGAATAACCAATATAACGGCAAGGGCGTGTTGCAAAATATACGCCCGATTTTATTTTGATGATGCATTCTCAAACCCTTGTCATCCTGAGCGGAGCGCGTCAGCGCGCAGTCGAAGGATCTT
>CAMJHX010000092.1 GCA_946405655.1 uncultured Clostridia bacterium | reverse complement strand
TTAAATCCATCCAAACCAAAGCGCACCGCGCGGGGAGCCATCCCCGCGCGGTTTTCTGTCTCTCTTGCTGTTTCTGCGAGGTTCTGATACAATGGAGTCATCCTGTTTCAAGAGGTGGCCTATGAAAACCGTTCGCTCGATTCTCTCGCTGCTCCTCTCTCTGGCGATGCTCGCCTCCTTCGGCGTCTGCTTTGCCGCTCAGAAGGACGACTGCGGCTATGAATACTACGTCTCCCTCGGCGACAGCATCGCCAACGGCATCGGGGAGAACAACGTCGAGAACAAATACATGTACCGCACGCCCGGCGCCTATCCCGACCGCATCGCGCGGGCGACCGGCGCGTATCTCACGCAGCTCGGCTGCGGCGGCATGCGCACGGTGGAGCTGCGCGCCTGTCTCGAGGACGATTACGTCATGCCGGACGAGTACGCGAATAACTTCACGCGCGCCAAGGTCGCGGAGATCCGGCACTTCTACCGTCCCGCCGTCGCCGCGGCGGATCTCATCACGCTGAACATCGGCGCAAACGACGTCGCCACCTACGCTTTATTGCGCGCCAAGGCCGCGCTCGCGGAGGCGGGTGTGAGCCTCGGCGCGATCGCCTCGGCGGAGAGCGGCGCCGCGGATCAGACGGACGCGCTCTCCCGACTGTTCGCCCTCGGCAAGCAGCTCGGCGGCTACGCCTCCGCCGTCACCGCCGCAATCTCCGGCCTCACGGAGGGCTATGCCCGCTTTGCCCGGAACTTTGACGCCATCATCGGCGATATCTATGCCCTGAATCCGGACGTCACGCTCCTCGTCGCGGGCTTTTATAACCCCTTCAGCGAGCTCAAGATCTCTGATGATTCGCTCCTCGAGCTCGGCCGCGCCGCGGACGGGATCATCGCCGCGCTGAACCGGCAGATGCAGTCCGGCTCAAAGTACGCGGGGAAATACATTTATGTGGACATCTTCGGCATCCAGAGCCTCGCCGCCAAGCGGGGCGACTCGATCACGGACGAGGGCTTCTTCTCCGCCGTGGAGCTGGATGTGCACCCCTCCAACGAGGGACAGGCGGAGATCGCAGAGCGCTTTCTCGCCGTTCTGCCGGAGAAATCCGGCCCCGTCTTCCCGTTTGGGGATGTGGCGCAGGACCGCTGGTCCTATCCCTATGTCAAAACGCTCACCGACCGCGGTGCCGTGCAGGGCGTGAGCGAAACCGCCTTCGCGCCCGAGGGACAGCTCACACGCGGCCAGCTCGTCACGATCCTCGGCCGCATGGCGGGCGTCCGCGCCTCGGACTACCCGCACTGCGCCTTCGCGGACGTCTCGGACGACGCCTACTATGCGCCCTACATCGAGTGGGCGCGCCGGATGAACATCGTCAGCGGCGTGGGTGACAATCGCTTCGCCCCCAAGCAGGCAGCCACGCGCGAGCAGCTCGCCGTCATCGTCGATTATTTCGCCCTGCAGCAGGGTGTCCTGACGGTCGAGTCTTCGGTTGGCTCCGTGTCCTTTACGGACGCTGCTTCTGTCAGTCCGTGGGCGCGGGACGCCGTCGCGCAGCTGCAGCATGAGGGCGTCCTCGGCGGCTATCCGGACGGCTCCTTCCGGCCGCAGAATCCGGTCACGCGCGAGGAGGCCTGCAAGATCCTCTGCGAGGCGCTCCTGTTTCAGCTTTGATTATCCGAGGTGAAAAGCATGGCAATCGATTATCAGAGACAGGCGGAGAACGACGCCTCGCGCTTCGTCCTGCTCAGCGATTACGTCCCCGGCGTCGTGCAGGAGATCCGCTATTACTCCACCTATAACTTCGTCGGCGAACGCATTGACGGCTATGAGGAGCCGATCGCGCTGCTCACGAAGGACGCTGCCCGCGCGCTCAAGGTGGTCAGCAATCAGGCGAACGTCATGGGCTACCGGCTCAAGGTGTTCGACGCCTACCGCCCCGCGCGGGCGGTGCGCCATTTCGTGCTCTGGGGCATCGAGGATCTCGACCAGCGCATGAAGCCGTTTTTCTATCCTGACCTTGAAAAGCAGGATCTGTTTCGACTCGGCTATATCGCGAGCAAATCCAGCCACAACCGCGGCAGCACGATCGATCTCACGCTCCTCGATATGGCCACCGGCAAGGAGCTCGATATGGGCAGCCCCTTCGACTATTTCTCCGAGCGCTCCCACCCCGACTGCCGCGACGTCACGCCCGAGCAGTATGAAAACCGCATGCGCCTGCAGAAGCTCATGACGGACAACGGCTTTCTGCCCATCGACTGCGAGTGGTGGCACTTCACGCTCGAAAACGAGCCGTTTCCGGACACGTATTTCGAGTTTCCGAACGCGCTGGACGCGCTGAAGCGGTGAGCGCGGATGAAACAGCTTGCCGTTTTCTTTCCCGGCGTCGGCTATACGCCGGAAAAGCCTCTGCTCTATCACAGCCGCCGCGTCGCCGAGTCTCTCGGCTTCGACTGCCTCACGATTCAGTTCTCCGGCTTCCCGAAGAAAATCAAGGGCGATGAGAGGAAGATGCGAAAAGCCTTCGATCTCGCGCTCTCGCAGGCGAAGGAGCAGTTGAAAGCAGCCGACCTCGCGGCGTATGATGAGATCGCCTTCCTCGGCAAGAGCATCGGCGCCGTCGCCGCCGCCGCGCTCGCAAAGGAATTCCGCTGCAGCCGCCTCGTGCTCTATACGCCGCTGGAGCCCGCCCTCTCGTTCCCGCTTCCGAAGACCATCGTCTTTACCGGCGCGAACGATCCCTGGGTCGCCAGCGGTCAAATCCCCGCGCTCTGCGCAGGGAAGGGCGTCCCATGCACCGTCATCCCGGACGCCAACCACTCTCTCGAAGCCGGCGATCCGCTGCAGGATCTCGAGCGGCTGCGTGAGATCATGATCGAAACAAAACACTTTATGGAAGAAGGAACTCACAAATGAAAAAAACGCTTTGCATCGCTCTGCTCCTCGTGAGCCTGCTCGCTCTCTGCGCCTGCGGCAGCAAGACCGCCGAGACCGCCGAGCCTTCCGGCTCCGTGGACGCCGCCGAGGGGCTGCACCACGTTGAACTTGTGGTCAAAGACTACGGCACCATCACCCTTGAGCTGGACGCGGACGCCGCGCCCATCACGGTCGCGAATTTCCTCAAGCTCGCTCAGAGCGGCTTTTATGACGGGCTGACCTTCCACCGCATCATGGACGGCTTCATGATCCAGGGCGGCGACCCGGACGGCAACGGCTCCGGCGGCTCGGACGAGGCGATCAAGGGCGAATTCGCGCAGAACGGCGTCGACAACCCGATCAGCCACGTCAAGGGCGTCATTTCCATGGCGCGCGCCACGAATCCCGACAGCGCGAGATCCCAGTTCTTCATCACCGTCGCGGACGCCACCTTCCTCGACGGCGCCTACGCCGCCTTCGGCCACGTGACCGACGGCATGGACGTCGCCGAGCAGATCGCCAAGGACGCCCGGCCGATTGACAATAACGGCACCATCCCCGCCGACCAGCAGCCCGTCATCGAGCGCATCACCGTTCTCGACTGAAATAAAGTCAAGAAAGTCCCGGTTTTCCGTTGAAAAACCGGGACTTTGACGGTTTTCATTCCGCCCTTTTTGTGGTAAGATGCGCTTTGCTATGAAAACGATCAAAAATGAAATGGATATGACGCACGGCCCGCTTGCGGGGAAAATCCTCCGCTTTGCCGTGCCGCTGGCGCTCAGCAGCATGCTGCAGCAGCTCTTCAACGCCGCCGACCTTGCTGTTGTCGGTCGGTTTACAAATCCGCAGGCGATGGCGGCCGTCGGCTCCAACGCCTCGGTCATCTCGCTGCTCATCAGCCTCTTTGTCGGCCTCTCCGTCGGCGCGAACGTCGTCGTCGGCAACCTCATCGGCGCGGGCCGGCGCGAAAAGCTCCCCGATGCCGTGCATACGATCATCGCCGTCGCGCTCATCTCGGGCGTGATCCTGCTCGTGGTCGGCAACGTCGCCGCCAAGCCGATTCTGCTCCTCATGGGTGCGCCGGAGAACGTGCTCAACCTCGCCGTGCTCTATCTGCGCATCTATTTTCTCGGCATGCCGATGATCACGCTCTATAACTTCGGCTCCGCGATCCTCCGCTCCAAGGGCGACAGCCGCCGCCCGTTTGTTGCGATGGTCCTCGCGGGCGTGCTGAACGTGGGGCTGAATCTGATCTTCGTCATCGTCCTGCATCTGCACGTCATCGGCGTCGCCCTCGCCACGGTGATCTCCAACTGTCTCAGCGGCGGGCTCATGGTCTGGTATCTCATGCATGAGGAAAAGGACTTCCGTCTCGACCTGCGCAGGCTTCGCATCATCCCGTCGATCCTCAAAAAGATGATCCAGATCGGGCTTCCCGCGGGTCTGCAGGGCATGGTCTTTTCGCTCTCCAACGTGGTCATCCAGTCGGCAGTCAACAGCTTCGGCTCCGACTGCATCGCCGGCATGACGGCGGGGCAGAACTTCGACTTCGTGTCCTACTGTCTGCTCAACGCCTTCGCGCAGGCATGCGTCACCTTCACCTCGCAGAACTACGGCGCGCAGGACGCCGACCGCTGCAAGCGCGTCTGGCGCATCTCCATGTCCATGGGCGTCGGCATCGATATGGCGTTCATCGCCGTCCTCTATCTCTTCCGCTATCAGGTTGTGCAGCTTTTCACCACGGAGCCGGAGGTCATCCGCTATGCGATGGTGCGCGTGAACTACGCCTTCACGCTCCACTTCCTCTGCGCCACCTATGAGATCACCGCCGGCGCCCTGCGCGGCATGAACCGCTCGCTCATCCCGGCGCTCATCTCCATCTTCGGCACGTGCGCGGCGCGTCTGGCCTATGTGCAGTTCATCTTCCCGCTCCACCGAACCCCGGAGGTGCTGATCCTGGTCTATCCCGTCACATGGATCCTCACCTGCCTCGCCATGAACACGGCCTATTTCCTCGCCAGAAGGAAAGCCTTTTTGCCCGAATATGCATAAAAAGAGACGCAAGCCACATGTCGTGACTTGCGTCTCTCTTTATGAAGAATCGCCTCGCAGAGCTCACGCGAGCCCTCGCGCCGACCAACCGAAGGGCGATGGAGCGCGAGTTCTCACAAGAGAGCCCATTAAGATGGGCTCTCTTGTGAAGCCGGCGCCTTCGCCGGCATTTCGCCCTCCGTATTTGCGGTGTAGC
Organism: uncultured Clostridia bacterium; assembly: GCA_946405655.1. GTDB lineage: Bacteria > Bacillota > Clostridia > Oscillospirales > Oscillospiraceae > CAG-103. The sequence goes on along the minus strand of CAMJHX010000092.1, from coordinate 507 downwards.
TCGCATCGAACCGGTCGAAGTTCGCGCCCCAGATGCTGTGAATGTCGTTCAGCGCGGTGATCATGTCGTTGTAGAGCGTGTCGTTGATGAAGCCAAGACTGTCGCCCGCGGCGTAGCTGTCGATGGACTTATGCAGATCCACGAGCTTGTAGCGCCAGGTGCTCATCACGCCGTGATCCGCCGTGTCCACCATGATCAGCGGCGCGTAGGACACGTTTTTGAGATACGTCTTGCCCGTGTCCACGTTCTTCTCCAGCTCCAGCGTCGTCACGCCGGTGAGGTTCGTGTAGTGGTCGTTCATGCAGGAGAGGAAGTTGCCCATGCAGTAGCAGAGATATCCGGTGTGCTCGTTGCCGTCCGCGTCCGTTACGGTGCGGGTCTCCATCGGCTCCGGCACGTGCGGATGTCCGCCGAGGACGAGATCCACACCCTGCGCAAAGAGATGATCCGCCACCTCGCGCTGATAATCCACCGGCTCTGTGTGATATTCCAGACCCCAGTGCATGA
>CAMJHX010000091.1 GCA_946405655.1 uncultured Clostridia bacterium | reverse complement strand
TCCGCGCCGACGGAGCAGATGTTGATGCTGTAGCGCCCGCAGGTCTCGATCAGGTCGAACTTGCGGATCTCGCCGAAGACCAGCTGCGCCAGATCGAAGAACCGCTCGCGATCCTCGCCGAACGCCTTGATGAAATCGTTGCCCGTGCCGCCGGGATAGCTCGTCACGCTCACGTTCTCGAGCTTCGCCGCGCCGTTCACGCACTCGTTGAGCGTGCCGTCGCCGCCGCAGGCGAACACGCGCAGATCGTCGCAGATCTTCGCCTCCGCGCGGATCTTCTCCACGGCGTCCATCGGCGCCTTCGTGCGGTAAACCTCAAATTCCAGCCCGGCAGGGCCGAGCACGGCCTGCGCCGCTGCAGTCACGTCGTCCGTGCGGTAACGGCCGCCGGCGACGGGATTAACGATAAAGAGATGCTTCATATTGCTTGTGTCCTCCAATTGCAATTGGTTCAAAAAATCAAAGCACTTGTATCATACCCTATAAAGTGACAGTTTTCAAGTCTTTTCGGATTTCTTTTCATTTTCTGAAGACGCTTTCCGCTGCATTGTAAACCGGAACGGAATATGCTATAATATAAACTCCATATTTGCGTAAACCTGAAGGGAGGAAAACGCATGCCGCAACTGGATTTCAACGGAACCGATCAGCTGCTGCCGATCCTGGCGCAGGTGGCGCGTTTTCTGCTGCCCATTTTGGCGCTTGTGGTGCTGTTTCGCTGCGTGCGCTCCATGCTCAGCGGCCGAGCCGACCCCGAGACCTGGGGCTATCTCGTCACGCCGCAGGGCGAGGTACATCCGCTGCAGCACTGGGAGTGCATCATCGGCCGCGCCAAATCCTCCGACGTCCGTCTGCCGTATGAGGACGTCGCGAGCGTCCACGCCGTCGTCACGCGCAACGACAAGGGCGACTGGCATGTTACCGATCTCAGCCGCGGGGGAGGGGTCTTCCTCAACGGCAAAAAGGTCGAGGAGCCCGAGCAGCTCGTCGACGGCGATATCATCCGCTGCACCAAGCACATGGTGAAGTTCGCAACCAACAGCGAGCAGCACCGCGCCCTGCAGGAGAAAAAGCGCGCCGTCGCCGGCTGGAAGATCCATTCCGGCACCACGCTCTTTTTCCTCACGCTCATGCAGCTGCTGATCATGCTGCAGTTCTTCGTCTCCGCCAAGGAGGAATACCGCTTCCAGACCATGCTCGCGTTCTTCGCGCTCATCCTCATCGAGTGGCTGTGCTATCTTCTCATGCGCACGATGGACCGCTCCGGCTTTGAGCCGGAGACGATCGCCTTCTTCCTCTGCACGCTGGGGCTCTGCATCTGCGCCACGGCGACGCCGGGGGAGCTTGTGCGCCATGTGGTGCTGCTCCTTGCGAGCGTCCTGCTCTTCTTCCTCTTCGGCTGGTGGCTGCGCGACTTAAACCACGTCAAGGCGCTGCGCTGGCCCGCCGCCATCCTGAGCCTGATGCTGCTGGTGCTGAATCTCGCCGCCGCGCGGGAGGTCTTCGGCGCGCGCAACTGGATCACCGTCGCGGGCTTTTCCATCCAGCCGTCCGAGCTCATCAAGGTCGCCTTCATCTATGTCGGCGCCACCACGCTGGAGCATATGTTCCGCTCGCGCAGCATTTTTTATTTCATCGGCTTTTCCGCCGTCTGCGTCGGCGGTCTCGCCCTCATGGGCGATATGGGCGCGGCGCTCGTCTTCTTCGCCACGTTCCTCATCATCGCCTTCCTGCGCTCCGGCAGCTTCGCCACGGTGTTTCTCGCCATCGGCGGCGCGGTCATGGCGGGCATGCTCGTCCTGAGCATCAAACCCTATGTCGCCCAGCGCTTTATGACGTGGGGACACGTCTGGGAGGACGTCAACGGCGCCGGCTATCAGCAGACGCGCGCGCTCTCCGCTGCCGCCTCCGGCGGCCTCTTCGGGCAGGGCGCGGGCAACGGGTGGCTCAAAAACATCGTCGCTGCCAACACCGATATGGTCTTCGCCATGCTCTGTGAGGAGCTCGGCCTCATCATCGCCGTCTTCGCGGCGCTCGCCATTGTCGCCCTCGCGATCTTCACGGTCAAGAACGCCGCGCGCAACCGCTCGTCGTATTACGTCATCGCGGGCTGCGCAGCCGTCACGATGATGATGGTGCAGATGGCGCTCAACGTCTTCGGCTCGCTGGACATTCTGCCGTTTACGGGCGTCACGTTCCCGTTTGTCTCGCGCGGCGGGTCGAGCATGCTTTCGTGCTGGATGCTTCTGAGTTATATCAAGGCGGCGGACACGCGGCGCGGCGGCAGCTTCGTCGTCAAATCCGGCGCGAAATCGAGAGGGGAGGACGACGCGTGAACAAAGTCAAGCATCGCGCCATGTCGGCGCTCATCGTCGCGGCGCTCATCATCGTCGGCCTCGGCGTCTATATCGTCCGCTATCTCGAAAACGGCGCCAAATGGGCGACCTTCGCCGTCGGCGGCTATACCTCCGGCGTCGTCAGCATGGGCACCATCGTCGACCGCAACGGCGTTGTCCTCGCCAACGCGGACGGCAGCAGCCGCACCTATGCCGATGACTGGAGCGTCCGCCGCGCCTGCTACCACGCCGTCGGCGACTATTCCGGCAACGTCGGCACCGGCGCGCTCTCGTCCTTTGCCGCCCAGCTCGCGGGCTATAACCCGATCACCGGCACCTACGCCCGCGGCGGGCGCGAGGTGAAGCTCACGATCGACTCCCGCCTCTGCGTCACCGCGCAGGAGGCGCTCGCCGGCAGAAAGGGCGCCGTGCTCCTGTCCAATTACCGCACGGGCGAGATCCTCTGCATGACCTCGAACCCCACGACCGACCCGGCGGATTCTTCCGCCGAGATCGCGGACGGCACGTATCTCAACCGCTGCATCAGCGTGTCCTATACGCCGGGCTCCGTCTTCAAGCTCATCACGAGCGCCGCCGCCATCGAGAACCTTCCGGATCTCTCGCAGCAGACCTTCACCTGCTGGGGCAGCATGGACGTCGCCGGCGTCACGATCAACTGTACCGGCTCGCACGGCGAGCAGACCTTTGAGGAGGCGCTCGCGAATTCCTGCAACGTCGCCTTCGCGAACATCTCACTACAGCTCGGCGGCGATACCCTCGAGCGCTATGTGTATGACTACGGCTTCACCCGCACGCACAAGCTTGATGACATCGTCACCGCCGGCGGCAGCTTCACCAAGGACAATCCCGGCACGCCGGGCCTCGCCTGGTCGGGCATCGGCCAGTTTGAGGACGCCATCTGCCCCTATTCCATGCTGCGCTATGTCTCTGCCATCGCCTCCAACGGTATCCTGCAGGAGCCGACGCTCCTTGTTGGCAAGAACAACGGCAGCGCCAATCTCATGCAGAGCAGCACCGCCAACAAGCTGCGCGACATGATGAGCTATAATGTGCAGGCGCATTACGGCGCGTGGAACTTCCCCGGCCTCAACCTCTGCGCAAAAACCGGCACCGCCGAGGTTGGCGACGGCACGAGCCACGCGTGGTTCACGGGCTTCCTGCTCGATGAGGCGCATCCCTACGCCTTCGTCGTCATCGTGGAGAACGCGGGCGCGGGCATCACAGCGGCAGCACCCGTGGCAAACGCAGTTCTGCAGGCGGCGGTGAACGGATGAAGGAACACAAACACCTGCGGCGCACCGTGTTCGCCGCATACTGCCTGCTTATGGTGTATCTGCTCTTCCTGCAGCGGGGGAGAGCGCCGCTGATCGGCGGCTATGTCAATACCATGCTCTCCAATCTCAATCTCACCCCCGGCGCGGAGATTTTGCGCTTTCTCCGCGTCTGGAACGACCCGCTGTACCACCGGGCGGCAGTTGTGAACATCATCGGCAACATCGTCATGTTCATCCCGCTTGGCTTCGGCCTGCCATGGGCAAACGCGCCGCTGCGCCGCTTCTGGAAAACCCTCCTCATCTCCGCCGGCATCATCATCCTCGTGGAGATCACCCAGCTCATAACCCTGCTGGGACACTGCGATGTGGACGACCTAATCCTAAATCTGATTGGCGTAGTGATTGGGTATGCACTGTATGTTTTGTTTAGCAAATTAGGAATTAGGAATGAGGAGTGAGGAATGCGAATCCTGTGCATTCCTAATTCCTAATTCCTCATTCCTCATTCGTTTGGAGTAACCCTATGATCGACCTCACCGTCCGCGACCTCGTCAAATCCTTCGAGGTCGGGAACAACATTTTAGACGGCGTCACCTTCGAGGTGAACACCGGCGAGCGCATCGGCATCCTCGGGCGCAACGGCTGCGGCAAGACGACGCTCTTTCGCATTCTCTGCGGCGCGATTCCTGCCGATTCGGGGGAAATCTCCCTCGCCTCCGGCCGCCGCCTCGGGCTCATCAGCCAGATCCCGGTCTACCCCGAGGGCTGGACGACCGAGGACGTCCTGCGCGATGCGCACCGCCGTCTCTATCAAATTGAAGACAAGCTCTCCGACCTCGCCGAGCGCATGGAGACGGACGATTCCGCCGCGCTCCTCTCGGAGTATGACCGTCTGAGCGAGGAGTTCCGTCGTCTCGGCGGCTATGAGATGGATTTCGAGCGCGACCGCGTGGCAAACGGCCTCGATATTCCCGCGACCATGCGCGCGCAGCCGTTTGAGAGTCTCTCCGGCGGCGAGAAGACGCGCGTCAACCTCGCGCGCCTCATCCTGGAGGATACGGACATTCTCCTCCTCGACGAGCCGACGAACCATCTCGACCTGCGCGCCACGGAATGGCTGGAGGAGTACCTTCTCCACTTCCACGGCAGCGTCCTCGTCATCAGCCACGACCGCTATTTTCTCGACCGCGTCGTGCAGCGCAGCATCGATCTCTCCTCCGGCAGAGCGGAGTTTTACAGCGGAAACTACAGCTTCTACGTCGTCGAGCGCCAGCGCCGGTTCGATGAGCAGCTCAAGCAATATGAGAAGGATCAGGCAAAGCTCAAGCAGCTCACCGAGGCGGCAGAGAAGCTTCACCTCTGGGCGTTCATGGGCAACGACAAGCTCCATAAGCGCGCCTTCTCCATGGAAAAGCGCATCGAAAAGCTGGAGCAGACCAAGCGCCCCACGCAGGATCGCAAGCTGAACGTCCATTTCTCCGAGCACGAATTTCGCGCCGACGAGGTGCTCGTCATGGAAGGCGTCTCCAAGGGCTACGGAGACCGCACCCTCTTTTCCGACGTGGCGCTCTCGGTCACCGGCGGCGAGCGCATCGCCCTCATCGGCGATAACGGAGCAGGGAAGACCACCTTCCTAAAGCTCCTCATGAATCAGGAGTCTCCCGATACCGGCTATCTCCGCCGCGGCCCCACGGTGCGCGTGGCGTATCTCCCGCAGATCGTCACGTTTGAAGACAATGACCGCTCCATGGTCGACACGATGCTCTATGAGTGCAAGTGCCAGCCGCAGGAGGCGCGCGACCGTCTCGGCGCCTTCGGCTTCCGGGGTGAGGATGTGTTCAAGAGCGTCTCGGCCCTCTCCGGCGGCGAGCGCTCGCGCCTGAAGCTCTGCATGCTCATGGGCAGCGAGATCAATTTCCTCGTGCTCGACGAGCCGACGAACCATCTCGATATCGCGAGCCGCGAGTGGATCGAGGACGCGCTCTCCGATTACGGCGAGGCGCTGCTCTTCGTCTCGCACGACCGCTATTTCATCGAAAA
>CAMJHX010000090.1 GCA_946405655.1 uncultured Clostridia bacterium | reverse complement strand
CGCGAATAAAGAAACCCTCGTCTGCGCGGGCGAGATCGTCATGCGCGAGGCGAAGGAGCGCTGCGCGGAGATCGTCCCTGTCGATTCCGAGCACAGCGCCATCTTCCAGTGCCTCACGGGGCGCGAGGGCGAGCTCAGAAAGATTCTGCTCACCGGCTCCGGCGGCCCCTTCCGCGGCTGGACGCGCGAGCAGACGAAGGATGTCACGCCCGAGCAGGCCGTGCGCCATCCCAACTGGAGCATGGGCGCGAAGATCAGCGTCGACTCCGCCACCATGATGAACAAGGGTCTCGAATTCATCGAGGCAATGCATCTCTTCTCCGTCACGCCTGACGAGATCGAGGTGCTCATCCATCCCGAGAGCGTCGTCCATTCCATGGTCGAGCTCGTCGACGGCACGGTCATCGCCCAGCTCGGCGTCCCGGATATGGGCCTGCCGATCCAGTACGCGCTCACATATCCCGAGCGCAAGCCGAGCCGCAGCGACCGTTTGGACTTCACGCAGCTGACCCGCCCGCTCGAGTTCTTCGCGCCGGACTTTGAAAAGCTGCCCTGCCTCGCGCTCGCCATCCGCTGCGCCCGCACCGGCGGCACCGCTCCGAGCGTCATGAACGCGGCCAACGAGGTCGCCGTGCACAAGTTCCTCGCCCACGAGATCGGCTATAACGACATCTACGATTCCGTTGTCTCCGCCGTAGACGCCATCGGCAGCGTCCCGACGGACGATCTGCAGACCATCTTGGAGGCAGACCACGAAGCTCGCGCTTATATCAATCGCTATTTCAGCAAGTGAGGAGTGAGGAGTTAGGAGTTAGGAGTTGATTGCTCTTCACTCCTCACTCCTAACTCCTAACTCCTAACTATTTTCCGAAAGGATATCCCTCATGTATATCATCCTCGCAATCGTTGCTTTCTTGATTATGATTCTCCTCCACGAGTTCGGCCATTTTATCACCGCGAAGCTCTGCGGTGTGCGGGTGGACGAATTCGCCGTCGGCATGGGTCCCGCCATCTGGAAAAAGCAGAAAGGGGAGACCCTCTACGCCCTGCGCGCCATCCCGCTCGGCGGCTACTGCGCCATGGCGGGCGAGGACGGCGAGCTGCCGGACGATCCCCGCGCCTTCACGAATCAGAAGGCGTGGAAGCGCGCGATCATCCTCGTCGCGGGCGCCGCGATGAACTTCCTCACCGGCCTCGTCCTGCTCGTCATCGTCTTCTCCTCGGCGGGCAAGCTCAGCGTGCCGGTCATCGGCTCGTTCTTCGAGGGCTGCCCCTATGAGGAGAGCGGCGTCCTGCAGGTCGGCGATGAGTTTTACAGCGTCGACGGCCACCGCACGTGGTTTCCCGGCAACGTGAGCACCTATCTCGCCCGCGGCGGCGACACGCACGACGTCGTCCTCCTGCGCGACGGCGAGAAGGTCACGCTCGACCACTTCACCTTCGAGCGGCAGCTCTATCCGGGCGAGACGCAGGAGCTCATCGGCTTCCGCTTCTCCGCCGTGGACGCCACCTTCGGCAGAACGATCGTCCACAGCTGGCGCTGCGCGCTCGATTTCGTCCGCATGGTCTACAGCTCTCTGCGCGATCTCTTCGCGGGTGTCGTCGGCATCAAGGATCTCTCCGGTCCGGTCGGCATCGTCAGCATGATCAACGACGTCGGCGAGACGAGCGAATCCCGCGCGGACGCGCTCATCAACATCTTCTATTTCATCGCCTTCATCTCGGTGAACCTCGCGGTCATGAACCTCCTGCCGATCCCGGCGCTGGACGGCGGCCGCATCTTCCTGCTCATCGTCACCGGCGTCATCGAGGCGATCACCCGCCGCCGCATCGACCCGAAATACGAGGGCTATATCCACACCGCAGGCATGGTGCTGCTGCTCGGGCTCATGGCGTTTGTCATGTATCAGGACTTTGCAAGAATCATTATGAACTAAATGTGAGTGTGGAGTGTGAAGTGTGGAGTGTGGAGTTTAAAAGTGTTTCTGACGCGCAGCGATTGTTTTCAATCGTCGCCGTCAGGCGACACCACAACTCCACACTCCAAACTCCTAACTCCACACTTTTTTCAGGAGAACACAAATGAAACATACAGAAACCAAGCAAATTGATGTTGGCGGCGTGAAAATCGGTCATGGCGCCCCGATTCCCGTCCAGTCCATGTGCAACACCCGCACCTCTGACGCGAAGGCGACCATTGACCAGATCAAGCGCCTCTATGCCGCCGGCTGTGAGATCATCCGCCTCGCCGTGCCGGACACTGACGCTGCTGCGGCGCTGCCGGAGATCGTCAAGGCGTCTCCGATCCCGGTCGTCGCGGACATTCATTTTGACTATCGTCTCGCCCTCGCCGCGGCGGAGGCGGGCGTGCATAAGATCCGCATCAACCCCGGCAACATCGGGGAGGCCGAGAACGTGCGCAAGGTCGCCGAGGCGTGCAAAGCCCGCCGAATCCCGATCCGCATCGGCGTCAACGGCGGCAGCCTGGAAAAGCGCCTTCTGGAGAAATACGGCCACCCGACCGCCGAGGCACTCGTCGAGTCCGCGCAGGGGCACATCGACCTCCTGCACCGCTATGATTTCGACGATATCGCCCTCTCCATGAAGAGCTCCACCGTGCCGCTCACGGTCGCAGCCTATCGTCTCGCGGCGGAGACCTTTCCGTACCCGCTCCACGTCGGCGTCACCGAGACCGGCACGGCCTATCACGGCGTCATCCGCTCCGCTGTCGGCATCGGCACGCTTTTGAGCGAGGGCATCGGCGACACGATCCGCGTCTCCCTCACGGCCGACCCCGCCGAGGAGGTGCGCGCCGGCATTTCGATCCTCAAGGCGGCGGGCTGCCGCAAAGAGGGTCTGCGCTTCGTCTCCTGCCCGACCTGCGGGCGCACGCAGATCGATCTGATCGGACTCGCGAACGAGGTGGAGCAGCGTCTGCAGGGCGTCGAGCGCGATATCACCGTCGCCGTCATGGGCTGCGTCGTCAACGGCCCCGGCGAGGCGCGCGAGGCGGACTACGGCATCGCCGGCGGCAAGGACTGCGGCATGCTCTTCAAAAAGGGCGAGGTGCTCGGGAAATACCCCGCCGACCAGCTTTGCGACGCGCTCATCAACCTCATCCGTACTGAGGAAGGAATCTGAATGACTGAAGAAAAAATCCCCTTTTTAGACATGTTCCCGGACGCCGTCATCTATGCCGACAGCTGCGGCGGTCTGGATAAGGCGCAGGTCTCCGGTGTCACCATCGTGCGCGAAACGATGACCATGATCATCCGCGCGTGGCTGCCGCAGATGCCCGCCCCGGCAGAGCTCCGGCAGCTTGAGGAGCTTCTCGCCTCGCGCTACGGTCTCGCCGCGGCGCAGCTGCGCGCCGACTATCCCGAGCCGGAGCGAGAGGAGGTCAAGGCGCGCGATAAGACGCTCATGGGCCGCCCGATCCGCCCGAACGCCTCCATCACGCCCATGAAGGAGCTCACGCTCGAGTCAGGCTCCGTCACGGTCGAGGGCGAGATCTTCGCCGATGACAGCCGCACGCTCGCAAAGCGCGGCGCGGCGGTGCTCTCCTTCAAGATGACGGACTATTCCGGCTCCGTCCTTGTGTCCAAATATCTCCCCGGCGACGCGGATCAGAGCATTCTGGGCGAGGTGAAGCCCGGGCTCTGGGTCAAGGTGCAGGGGCGCATCGATTTCGACCGTTTTGCCAACTCCATGGTGCTCCAGCCGATGTCCATCGTGAAGGGCACCCGCCCCGAGCGCGAGGACACGGCGGACGAAAAGCGCGTCGAGCTCCATCTGCACACGCGCTTTTCCGCGCTCGACGCCCTCTCCGATCCCGGCGATCTCATCGCGCAGGCGGCAAAGTGGGGGCACCCCGCCATCGCCGTCACGGATCACGGCGTCGCGCAGGCGTTCCCGGACGCGTGGAAGGCCGCCAAGAAGCACGGCATCAAGATCATCTACGGCATCGAGGGCTATCTCGTCAACGACGTCGACGGCACGCTCGCCGCGCACGGGGGAGAGGACCTGCCCCTCGATCAGGAATACATCGCCTTTGATATCGAGACCACGGGTCTGCGTGTGTTTGAAAACGCCATGACCGAGATCGGCGCCGTCCGCTTTCGCGGCAAGGAGATCCTCGACACGTTCAATACCTTCGTCGATCCCGGCATGCCGATCCCGGAGGAGAACACCCGGCTCACCGGCATCCGCGATATCGATGTGCAGGGCGCGCCGAAGCCCGCGGAGGCCATGCGCATGTTCCTCGATTTCTGCGGCGACACGCCTCTCATCGCGCACAACGCCGATTTCGACACCGGCTTCATGTCCGACGCCTGCCATCAGGCGGGCATCCCCTTCGAGCCGATCTATCTCGACACGCTCCCGATGGCGCAGTTCCTGCTGCCCGATCTCAAGCGGCATAAGCTCGATCTGGTCTCCAACCGTCTGAGCCTGCCGGAGTTCAACCACCACCGCGCCTCGGACGACGCCATGGTCGTCGCCCGCATCATGGAGCGCTTCATCCCCATGTTCGCGGAGAAGGGCGCGCACACCCTCGGCGAGATGAACGCCCTTGTGAACGAGGGTCTGGAGCACCGCCGCCGCACGCGGCACATCTCCATCCTCGTGCGCAATAAGAAGGGTCTCAAGAACCTCTATGAGATCATCTCCAAGTCCTATCTGGAGCATTTCAAGCGCAATCCCACGATCCCGAAGAGCCTCCTTACAGCGTATCGCGAGGGGCTCATCGTCGGCTCCGCCTGCGAAGCGGGCGAGCTGTTCGACGCCATGCTCTACGGCAAGAGCCGCCCGGAGCTGCGGCGCATCGGCTCGTTCTATGATTATTTCGAGATCATGCCGCTCGCGAATAACCGCTTCCTCGTGGAGAACGGCACCGTGAAGGACGATGAGAGCCTGCGGGAACTCAACCGCCGCATCCTCGCCCTCGGGCGTGAGATGGGCAAGCCCGTCGTCGCCACCGGAGACGTGCATTTCCTCAACCCCGAGCAGGAGATCTACCGCCACGTCATGCTCGGCGCGAAGGGCTTCTCCGACGCGGATAAGGAAATGCCGCTCTACTTCCGCACGACGGACGATATGCTCGAGGAATTCAGCTATCTCGGCGAGGAGACTGCCCGCGAGGTTGTCGTGAAAAACACCGTCGCCATCGCCGAGCAGGTCGAGACCTTCGAGCTTCTGCCGAAGGACCTCTTCCCGCCGAAGATCGAAAACTCCGCCGAGGAGCTCAAGAGCCTCGTCTACGGCAAGATGCACGCGATCTACGGCGAGAACCCGCCCGAGATCATCACGTCCCGTGTCGAGACCGAGCTGCACGACATCCTCTCCCGCGGCTACGACGTCATCTACATGTCCGCCCAGAAGCTCGTCGCCAACTCCCTCGAGCACGGCTACCTCGTCGGCAGCCGAGGCAGCGTCGGCTCGTCCCTTGTCGCCTATTTCTCCGGCATCACGGAGGTCAACTCCCTGCCCGCGCACTATGTCTGCCCCAACTGCCGCCACACGGACTTCGAGTCCGGCAAGGGCTACGGCTGCGGCGCCGACATGCCGGACATGGTCTGCCCGGAGTGCGGCACGGAGATGAAGAAGGAGGGCTTCGATATCCCGTTCGAGACCTTCCTCGGCTTCGGCGGCGACAAGGTCCCCGATATCGACCTGAACTTCTCCGGCGAATATCAGGGCAGAGCCCATAAATACACCGAGGAGCTCTTCGGCTCCGACCACGTCTTCCGCGCCGGCACGATCGGCA
>CAMJHX010000089.1 GCA_946405655.1 uncultured Clostridia bacterium | reverse complement strand
TGAAAAACGCCCTCCGGTGGGAGGGCGTTTTTTGTTTGGATTCAGTCCTGGATCATATGGACGTTGACGTGCTCGTAGCTCATCTTGACGCCGGCGTCGTTGAAGGCGGCGAGGACATTATCGTTGATACCGTAGTGGACATCCCAGTAATCCTCGTGTTTGCACCAGGCGCGGACAGTGTACTTGATGACGCTGGCGCCGAATTCCTCGACCAGCACCTGCGGGGCGGGATCGGCGAGCACCTTGTCGGTGCGGGCGATGGCGTCATAGAGTGCCTTTTTGACGTCCTCGGTGTCGCAGTCGTAGCTGGCGCCGACGACGAGATCAACACGGCGGTTATCCTCGCGCGTGAAGTTCACGATCTGCCCGGCGGAGAGATCGCTGTTGGGGACGCTGACGGTCTTGTTATCGAGCGTGGTGAGCTCGGTGTAGAACAGACCGATGTTCTTCACGACGCCCTCGGCGCCGCCTGCCTGGATATAGTCGCCGTCGCGGATGGGCTTGTTCATGAGCAGCACCACGCCGGAGACGAGGTTTCCGAGCAGATTCTGCACGGAGAGGGAGATTGCCAAGCCGAGCAGACTGAACACGGCCAGCAGCGCCGTAACGTCGAAGCCGAGGCTGCCCGCGACGATCATGACGGCGGCGAATTCGAGCGCGATCTTGATGACCTTGAGGATGAACCCGGCGAGGCTCGGCTCCATCTTGGAGCGGGAGAACATCTTGCGCAGGATCTTCATGATGATCATGATCGCAAGGATGCAGACCACGAGCGCGATGGCGGCGGAGAGCAGATTGTCCCAGGTGAACATGCCCTTGTTCAGGCCGATCGCACTGGAGATGCCGTCAGAGGTCTCTTTGGCGGAAATCAATGCTTGTTCTGTCATTTGAGAATACTCCTTTCCCGGTTAGTTCTTATAGACCTTTTCGATCTCGGTATATCCCTCCGCCTCCAGAAGCTCGATCTGGCGGCGGATGTTTTTCTTCATCGTCTGCACGGTGACGGTCTTGCCCTCGTCGCGCAGGGTCTGGGCGCGGTGGAAGAGCGCGGCGAGCCGCTCGTTATCGACGCCCTTTTCCGCGAGGAGGGCGACCTTCGGCTCCTTGGCCGCATCGATCGCGTCGGCGTGGTCCTGCAGGATCGTGATGATGCGCTCAAAGCCGATGGAGAAGCCGCAGGCGGGCACGTCCGTGCCGGAATATTTGCCGACCATCTTGTCATACCGGCCGCCGCCCGCGATGGCGAAGCCGTAGCCGTCGATGGTGCACTCGAAGATCGTGCCGGTATAGTAGCCCATGCCGCGCACGAGCGTGGGATCGAAGACGACCGAGACGCCGGGGCGGTTCATGGCGCGGACGCACGCGAGGATGCGCTCGAGAGACTGCGGGACCGCGGGGTCGAGGCAGGTCTCATCGAGGAAGGCGCAGAAATCCGCCGGCCCCTTCCCCGCCGCGTCCTCGGCGAAGATGGCGACGCATTTCTCCACGGCGGCGGGATCGTAGCCCGCCTTTTCGAGTTCATTGCGCACACCGTCAAGCCCGATCTTATCGAGCTTATCGAGGATGATGAAGACGTTGCCGAAGTCGGCTTCGTCAAAGCCCGCGTAGCGCGCCATGCCGGAGAGGATGCGGCGGTCGCTGACGTGGACGGTGAAATCGCGGATGCCCGCCTGGGCGAAAATGGCGGAGAGCGCCTCGCTCGTGGCGGCGATGAGCTCGATCTCCGCAAGCTCGGAGCCGTCGCCCAGAATGTCGATATCGCACTGGGTGAACTGGCGGAAGCGGCCCTTCTGCGGCTTGTCGGCGCGCCAGACGCTGCCGATCTGCAGCGCCTTGAACGGGCTCGGCAGCTGCGCGGCGTTCGCGGCATAATAGCGCGCGAGCGGGACGGTGAGGTCATAGCGCAGACCGGTATCGGCAAAGTCGGTGCCGCCGCTCTCGATCACCTTCTCGAGATCGCGGCCGCGCTTGAGGATCTTGAAGATGAGCTTCTCATTCTCGCCGCCCTGCTTGTTGGAGAGGTTTTCGATGTGCTCCATGGCGGGCGTTTCGATCTCGGTGAAGCCGTAGCGACGGTAGGTATCGCGAATGAGCCCCATGACGCGCTGCCGAAGCTGCACATCGCCGGGGAGCTGATCGCGCATGCCCTTGACGGGCGTTTTGATAAAGTCCATTGGAATCATTTCCTTTCAATCTTCTGACGCCCCTCATTATAAATTAGGTCGGCGGCGGTGTCAACTTTGAGAAAATGCTTGACAGAGTTGACTACATCGTGTAGACTGTAATTGACTACAAAATGTAGACAGAAATGGAGGCATGCATATGGAAGCAAAGGATCTGCATCTGGGCGCGGCGGAGCGGCGGTTCGCGGAGATCGTCTGGGCGAACGCGCCGGTGACGACGCGGCAGCTCGTGGCGCTGTGCGCCGACGCGCTCGACTGGAAGCGCACGACGACCTACACGGTGCTCAAGCGGCTGTGTGAGCGCGGGCTCTTCGAGACTGCGGACGGTGTGGTGACGGCAAAGGTGACGCAACACGAATTTGACACGGCGCAGTCGGAGCAGTTCGTGTCCGAGCGGTTCGGCGGGTCGCTGCCGGCGTTCGTGGCGGCGTTCACCGCCGGGAAAAAGCTGAAGCCGGAGGAAGTGGCGGAGCTCAAGGCGCTGATCGACGCGATGGAATGAGAGAAGAAGGAGAAAAAGATGGATTCCCTGTTTTTGAAGCTTGCAAACCTCGCCCTGACCGGCGGGGCGGTGGTGCTGGTTCTGCTGCTGCTCAGGCCGCTGCTGCGGCGGGCGCCGAAGTGGCTGACCTGCCTGCTGTGGAGCGCTGCGGCGGTGCGGCTGGTGATCCCGGCGGCGGTCTCGACGCCGATCGGACTGCTGCGCACCTCCGCGCCGATGGCGCGGCAGTCGGACGGCGGGGTGTGGCTGGTGTCGCACATTCCGGCGGTGGACTGGTACGGGCTCGGGCTGCAGCACCGATTGTTCTACGATAACCGCGCGTTTGCGCCCGATGCAATTGCGCGCGTTCTGACGGTGCTGGGGGTCATTTGGGTCATCGGCACAGTGATCATGCTGCTCTACGCCCTGATCTCCACACTCCGGCTGCGCCGCTCGGTGGCGGAGTCGGTGCCGCTGGCGGGCTGGAAGCGCGTGCGGCTGTGCGACGGTCTCCCCTCCCCCTTTCTGATGGGGCTGCTGCGGCCGACGATTTATCTGCCGTCCGGTCTCGACGAGGCGGAGCGCGCGCACGTGATCGCGCACGAGACGGCGCACCTGCGGCGGGGAGATCACTGGTGGAAGGCGCTGGGCTTTCTGCTGCTGGCGCTCTTCTGGCCGAATCCGCTGCTGTGGCTGGGCTACAGCCGGTTCTGCCGGGATCTGGAGCTCGCGTGCGACGAGACGGTCATCCGGGATTACTCGGTGCAGGATCGCAAAGCCTACAGCGAAACGCTGCTGCGCTGCTCCGCGCCGAAGGGCGTGCTCTCGGCGCCGCTCGCCTTCGGCGAGACGGGCGTGAAGGGGCGCATTCAGGCGCTGGCGCGGTATCGCCGCCCGGCGCGATGGGCGACGCTGCTCATGGCGGCGGTCTGCCTGCTGCTGGGCGTGAGTCTCGCGACGAACCACCGGCTGCCGACCTTTGAACCGGACGAGGCGTCGCTGCCCGGTGTACCTGCTGCACTGAAGATGACGGACACGGATTTGGTCTCCCGGCTTTACGACGCGCTGCAGAACGCAAAGCCCGCCGACGATTTTGCGCGGCAGGCGGACGCGATTACACTGCTGCTCCGGGATCACAAATATGACGAGAGCCTGCTCGTGGAGCTGAATGCCGATGGGACGATGATGTATTACCCACAGGATCAGTATATAGACGAGCCGCTGGTATTCCGCGACGGCGGGAAGCTCTACGCTATGGTGCAGGCCATCCGCGAGGACGCCCCAAATGTGGAGGACAGCGCGCTTAATGATGTGCTCCGCAATGCAGTTCTTGCCGGACGCGCTCCTGTCGAGGGAACGGAGTTTCGCTGCGAGGCGCACGATGTATATGGTGTGCTCCGCGTTCAGACCGGCGTCTGGAGAATCTGCGTGCATGATCTCGTCTGGGACACTGCCGAGACGGAGCCGGAGCAGTACCGCGTGCTGAAAGCTTCGCAGCGCGTGGAGGTGTTTGAACTCACACGCCATGGTGACGGCAGCTGGACGGCGGTGCCTGCGCCGGATGCGCTGGCGGAATTTGAGAGCGAGCTCGTGAATCTGCGCGCCACGCAGGACGAGCACACCGATGGCCTCGTGAACGACTGCTGTTGGCAGATTCGGGAGAAGGTGGACGATCTGTGGCTGCACTTCTCCCTGCCGGAGCTCCCGCCGTGGGAGGAAGGATGATGACGATATGGAAGCTGTGTTTTTATATCTGTTGAACCACGCAATTGCCGGAACGTGGATGCTCGCGGCGGTGCTGGCCGCGAGACTGCTTTTGCAGAAGGCGCCGCGGCGGTGGATGCTGCTGCTGTGGCTCCTCGCGGCGCTGCGGCTGGCGCTCCCGGCCCTGCCGGAGAGCCGGGCGAGCCTCGTGCCGGAGGCGGCGCCGGTGCAGGTGGTCGGCGCGATTCAGGAGCCGGAGGCTGCGGCTGCGGCGCCGATGGAGGAAGCTTCGACCATCCGCCGCGCGGAGCTTGCGGCCTGGGTCTGGGCCGCGGGCGTGGGCGGTATGGCGGTCTATGCCGCCGTGTCCGATCTGCGGCTGCGGCGGCGGGTGCGCGAGTCCGTGCCGCTGGAGGGAAATGTCCGCCTCTGCGACGGGATCTCGACGCCGTTTCTGCTCGGTCTGGTGCGCCCGAGGATCTACCTCCCCGCCGCGCTGCCGGAGGCGGACCGCGGCTGGGTGCTGGCGCACGAGAAGGCGCATCTGCGTCGGGGCGATCCGTGGTGGAAGGCGCTGGGGTTCGTGCTCCTGACTGTCTATTGGTTTGACCCTCTGGTATGGGCTTGCTGGGCGCTCTTCTGCCGGGATCTGGAGAGCGCCTGCGACGAGGCGGTCATCCGGAATTACTCGGTGCAGGATCGGCAGTCCTACGTCGAGACGCTGCTGCGGTGCAGCGCGCCGGGCTTTCGTCTCGCCGCCCCGCTCGCCTTCGGCGAGACGGGCGTGAAGGGGCGCATCCGCGCGATCGCCAGATACAAAAAACCCGCCGTGGCGTTTTCGGTGCTGGCGGTCGTGCTCTCGCTCGGGCTCGCGGGCTGCTTTCTGACGAATCCGAAGACGGATTCTTTCACCCCGGTGGAGGTGCAGGTGAACGACTGGCTCTCCTCCTACTATCCGAGCGGCGCGCTGATTACGGACGCGAAGCAGGCGCAGGAATGGTATCAGATGGCGCTGAACATGAAGGTAGAAGAAAAGATACCGCAAGGTTACAGCTATGGGCTGGTCTTTCGGGACGCGGACGGAAAAGAAATACAGTTTTCGATCGCCTCCAACGGCGTCGGATACTTTCCGGATATCCAAAAGGAACAGCTTATTCCGGACTGGTACTCCGGCGGCGAGGCGCTCTATCAGGCGGCAGACGCGGCGGTGAAAACCGCACGGAATCCTGCCATTCCGGAGGTTCCGGAGTCGCAGGAGATTGCCTGGTGCGTGAGAGCCGTGCTGGCGGCGCAGTATCCGATGTACGCGCAGGCAGAGTTTCGCGCGGTGAGCCATGCGCTGCTCGCGCAGACGGAAAACTCCGGGAACCCGGCTGCGAGCATCCGCATCTGCGTGATCTATCAGTTTGAGGACTATGTGCGCGAGGGGCGGATGCTGCAGCCCACGCAGGCGCGGCGGG
>CAMJHX010000088.1 GCA_946405655.1 uncultured Clostridia bacterium | reverse complement strand
CCGCGCCCTTCGTCGCGCTGTAGGGCGCCTCGCACGAGCCGCCCATCACGCCGAGGATCGAGGCGAGGTTGATGATCTGCCCGGCCTTGCGGTGCACCATAGCGGGGATATAGGCCCGGCTGCAGCGGAACATTCCGCTCACATTCACGTCCAACAACCGATTCCACGCCTCGTCCGTCACGTCCGTCAAAAGCCCGCCGCGCAGCGCGATGCCCGCGTTGTTCACCAGCAGGGAGACGGGACCGGTCTGCTCCGCCATGCGCGCGACGTCATCGCTGACGGAGACGTCCGCCTGCACGGCGATGCCGCCGGTCTGCGCGGCGATCGCCTCGGCCTTTTCTTTTGATTTCAGATAATTCACGTGCACGGTCCAGCCCCGCGCCGCGAGCGCGAGCGCAGTCGCGGCGCCGATGCCGCGCGATCCGCCTGTTACGAGTGCAATTTTTTCCATGTCGTTTCCTCCGCCTCCGGCGATTGTCAAATGCATTCCGCCGTGGTATAATCAATCAGATATCAGCATTATACATGAAATGAACGCAAAACGCCATCACTCTTTTCGAGGTATCGCTTATGAATCAGGATCGATATAACGCCGAGCGCATGCGCAAGCGCTTGTGGATCACGATCATCGCGGCGCTGCTCGCGCTCCTCACCGTGATTCTCAGCACCTGCTCCGGCGCGTTCAACTTCCATAAGGGGCTCAACAGTCTGCCGGATCTCACCGGCATGACGGAAGAGGACGCCATCGCCACGATCGAAAAGCTGCGCGGCCACGCGAGCGTTTCCTATGAGGCGAGCACCGCCAAGGCCGGAACCGTCATCCGTCAGGGCATCCCGGCGGGCGACGCTGTCACGCCGAACTCCACCGTGAGCATCGTCGTCTCCAGCGGCAAGCCGGATGCGCAGCCCTCTGCCGAGCCGCAGGAGCTCCTGCCGAGCCTCATCGGGCTCTCCATGGAGCTTGCCCAGCGCACAGCCGAGGAGCTCGGAGTCACGCTCATCGAGGGCGACTATGTCTATGACGACAACATCCCCTACGGCTCCATCGTGGAGCAGAACCCCGCCGGAGGGACGAAGGTCACCAAGGGCATGGCCGTCACCGTTCAGCTCTCTGCAGGTCCGGAGACCACGCGCTATACCATCACCGTTGAGGCGGGCTACGGCGGCAGCGTCTCGCCCGGCACGACCACCGTCGTGGAAGGGGAGGATATCTCCTTCACCATCACGCCGAACGAGGGCTACGCGATCGACCGTCTCGTTGTCGACGGCACGGAGGTCCATTCGCTCGACCGTTACAGCTTCCTCACCGTGGACAGCAACCACACCCTCTCCGTCACCTTCCGCGAGCAGCGCAGCATGCTCGAGGAATTCATCGACCAGTTCTTCGGCGGGAACTAAAACAAATAAGCAAACCGCGCGGATCATTGAATCCGCGCGGGCTTTTTGCTTTTATGTCCTTTTCCGCAGCTCGCCGAACATCGCGCCGCCGATGATGAGTACCGCGCCGATGAGCTGCACCGGCGTCATCGTCTCATGCAGCAGCAGGGCTGAAAACAGCAGCGCCGACACCGGGTCGACGTAGCTGATCAGCGCCACAGACTGGCCAGGGAGCTTCTGCAGCCCGGAGAAGTAGAGCAGATACGCAAGCCCCGTGTTCACAAGGCCGATCACCAGAATGTACGGCAGCGCCGCCTTCTCCGGGTGCGGGAGCCCAGTCGTGAGCAGCACATAGATCAGCACCACCACGAACGCCACATCCAGCTCGATCGCCGCCGTCTGCATCCCGCTCGTGCGCACGATGCGCTTGTTGAAGATGATGAGCGAGGCATAAAACAGCGCCGAGACGATCGCCGTCACGAGTCCGCCCGCGCTCAGCCCGCCGAAGGCGATGCTCCCGCTGATGCAGACCAGACCCACCGCCACGAGGCAGATCGCCGCGATCTTCCGCCCCGTCAGCTGCTCGCGGAACAAAACAGGGGATAGCAGCAGCACCAGCATCGGGCCGACGTAGTAGATCAGCGTCGCAAGACTCACATTCAGCATCCGGTAGGCCTCAAACAGCGCCACCCAGTTTGCGCCCAGCGCCGCGCCGCCGAGCAGCAGCCATTTCCACTCGCCGCGCACTGCCTCGCGGTCAAACCCGCCCTGCAGCAGCACCAGAATGGTGAGCATCGCGCCGCCGAGCAGCGTCCGCAGCAGCACCACCTGACTGCCTGAGAGGTTGATGTGCGCCGCAAAATAGCCGTTCGTGCCGAAGATCAGCATCGAGAGAATATACACGCCGTAGTGGATCGGCTTTGCCTTGTTGGATGCCGGATTCATGCGCATCCCGCCCTTCCGTATTTTACTAATTGCATCTTAACCGCCGAGCGCCGGTTCGTCAACGTCATTTTCGCGGTTTCTCGGCCATGGTTTGACGCGCTGTACGTTTTGTGCAATAATAAAACCGGAAATCAACCGGGCGAAGGAGTATGCGCCTTGAACCTGAAATTCGATACCCGAGATAAAAAGCCCAAGCTGTATCACCTCATCGCGGAGACGATCGTCGCCGCGCTCGTCGTGCTTGTCCTCGTGCGGCTCGATGCGCAGCGGTATGCCGGGTGGATCGGCGTCACAGTCTCGCTCCTGCTGCTGCTCGTGACGGTGCAGCTGATCCTCGCGTTCTTCCGCCAGATGGAGTATAACCTCTATTCGTATAATACGATCTTCTATTTCGGCTTCGCCCTGTTTCTCTTCGTGGGCTTTCTGGTTTCCGCGCACGTCACGCGCATGATGTTCCTCGAGCCCGAGGCCTATCGCGCCACCGCGGTCATCCACTATCTCACCGGCACGGCGGTGGACTATATGTTCCTCACCTTCCCGTTTCTGCTCGTGTTCTCCATCGCGCTGTGCGTGTCGAACCTCTCGCTCATCCGCCATGAGGGGCGGCGGCCGGTCAATCTGCTCGGCATTCTGCTCTCGATCCTGCTCGTGGGCGGCGTGGTCGCACTCTATTTCTTCGACTATTCCGTCTCCGGCAGCGAGCGCGAGGTCATGATCCACGATCTGATCACGAACTTCTTCGCCGCCATCTACATCTATTTTGAGTGCATGATCATCGGCACCATCGTCGCCGGCGCGATCGCGGCGCGCCATGAGCCGGCGCCGGACAAGGACTATCTCATCGTCCTCGGCTGCGGCCTCCGGCCGGACGGCTCTCCCACGCCGCTCCTGCGCGGCCGACTCGACCGTGCGCTCGCCTTCGCCGAAAAGCAGAAGCAGCTTATCGGCAAGGCCCTCACCTTCGTCACCTCCGGCGGTCAGGGACCGGACGAAGCGGTGAGCGAGTGCGCCGCCATGAAGCAGTATCTGCTCGAGCACGGCGTGCCGGCATCGCGCATCCTCGAGGAGGATCAGTCCGCCAGCACGTTCGAGAATATGAAGTTTTCGAAGGAAAAGATCTTCGCCGCCGACCCGAACGCAAAGGTCGCCTTCGCCACCACGAATTATCACGTTTTCCGCAGCGGCCTTTTCGCCCGCCGGGTCAAAATGCGCGCCATCGGCATGGGCGCGAAGACCAAGTGGTATTTCTGGCCGAACGCCGCCGTGCGCGAATTCGTCGGCCTCGTCACCGAGCACCGCGTCAAGCAGGCCGCCATTCTCGGCGGCATCGTGGCGTTCTATCTCATCATGACGGTGCTGAACTACCGCTACTGATCGGAAAGGCGGCAGTGCGCTTGCGCCCGCCGTAATCCCGCAGCGACACCCGGCGGCCCACAGGTGGCCGCCCTACGCTTTGCTTTGGATGATGCTTCGTAGGGGTCGGCGTCCTCGACGACCCTGCAGAATGCACCCGAATGCATACCATTTCCCGGCGAATCCGAAAAGGGACTCTGATCCAATCAAGATCAGAGTCCCTTTTTTATCAGCCGCTGCCTTACATGCCCGTCAGAATCGTTTCGGAATTTCGAGATGTCGAAGCCGTGTGCCTTTGCTAAATCAATTGCCAGACACCGGATTTTTCCGTGCTGTGCATTGGACAGCAGCTCGAACAATTCGCTCGCATGCGTTTTGTGATAATGACGGATCAAAATCTCCGCCAGGATCTCCTGCGCCATGCAGGGCAGGCACTTCTGATACAATGCCGTCAGAAACGTATAGTTCTCCTCGCTCGCCGAAAGCTTTTCAGCCGCAGAATAGACGTTCGCGTCAATGGATGCTTCATTCTGCCATAAAGCGCTCCTGAGCCGTTCTTCCGATACCGTGACGTTCTCCCGCGCGGCGATCCGGAGCGCAGCGCGGCGAAACAGCGCGTCCGGCGAGGAGAGCGCCGATTCGATTGCATCCGCGATTTCAGAGGCGTATCTTGTGTTTCCGATCACGTTGAATGCGCAAAGCCGTTTGTATGCATCCTTGTCAGACAGATAAGACGCCAGAACGCGAAATGCGGCGTCATCTTCCTTCGTCCCGAGGGCCTCGGCAGCAACGACAAAGTCCTGCATGCTCCCGCTCCTGCACAGCTCCGCAAGCTCTGCGACGGAACATTCATGCGGCACTCTGACGCCGTTGATTGTGCTGTCCATCGGAATCCCTCCGTTTCGGTTTCTGTCTCTATGACCAACACTCGCGGTCCGCCCCGCCGCAGAATCCGAGCAGCGCGGGCTGACGCCATTCGTCAAAGGCGCCGAGATACACAACGCTGTTCCTGCCTCTCGGCGCCCAGAACCGGAACGTGACTGTGAAAAAGCGCTCCGTTGAATCGTCATTGTTTACCAGCTCCGCGCCGTCGTCATACGATCCCAGCAGACAAAACGGCGTGTCCGGCCAGTCGCGCTCCATCTGACGCTGCCATGATTTCAGAATCCCGATCATGTCCCGGAGCATGCGCGGAATGTCGGCCTCGCTGTACGCATCCAGATGGACTTCGTTTCCGTCCCATTCCAGCTGGGAGAGATCCCGCCCGGCGGCGTCGCCGCCTTTGTCCATGCTCCAAAAATGACCCGCGCCCCAATACGGCCTGCCCGCCGCGTCCCGCTTCATCCAGATCGGGAAATCCGCTTTCTCGGGAATCTCGTCGATGACAATCTTCTGCTCCGCGAGCAGCTTGCGCATGGCGGCGTTCGCCTGCAAAGCTTCGTGTTTTACCATAATGAAAAATGCTCCCAATGCGCCCGGATGTACGCCGCGTTCAGCGCCTCCAGATCTTCTTCATATTCATAAAACGCGTCGTCGCAAGCGCTTAACATCTCGTCCACCTCGTCGTCCGCGATCTCGTCCAGCAGCGCGCGCCGCTCCTCCCAGTCGACCGGGAGCGCCTGCGGAAATGCGGCGACGGCCTTGCGGCAGATCTCCGCCGTTTTGACCGCGCCGATTGCTGTGAACGCCCGCACGAGCTCGCCCGCGAACTGCCCGCTGGAATTGTCAAAAAACTGGGCAAAGCCGCCGTTGTTCACTTCGCTCTCCAGCTCCTGCGTCACGAAGATGGTCCGCTCATATTCATTCAGCACGCCGACATTCTCCCCGTAATCGCAGAGACTGCACAGACCCATATAAATGTCGTTCACGCGCTCGCCGTGAATCGTGTTGTCCATCGGAATCCCTCCGTTTCAGTTTTTCTGGTTCTGTTATATCACAGAAAGCCGAAAAAGTCTACCGAATATAGATCTTCAAAAGGCGCACCTTGTAGGGCGCGATGCCCACATCGCGCCGTGCAGCGGGATGCCGCATCCATGCTGTTTTCGGCGAATTCGCATGATCCCCACCGTAGGGCGGCCACCTGTGGGCCGCCGCATCTCGCGGCAGGGTCACGGCGGGGCACAGGTCCCCGCCCTACGCTCTGTTATGGATGGTGCTTCGTAGGGG